>JAILPE010000033.1 GCA_024699645.1 Lachnospiraceae bacterium | reverse complement strand
AGTTACAACCAAGTCCGAAACAAGAGTCTGCGGGTATTATTATATATGCCGGATAGGGTCGAGTCATAAGATGAAATTTGAGTAACGACAATTTCACGACGAAGATATAAAAAGACCTTATCAAGCCGCATATTTACGCTTGATAAGGTCTTTTCTATTTCTGAGGTGGCGCCACCTCGGAGCCGGATTGAAAGAATGAGGGATTTTGTATGAAAAACAATAAATTGACGGTTAAGGAGACCATCATCAATGCATTTTATGCGCTGAGGCTCGGGAAGACGTTCTCCGGCAAATTGTTTGCCAATACCATTTTTATAACTGCGCTCAACTACTTTGAGTGGGTTTTCTTCTCGTCGGTATTTTTGAAGAAGATCATCGAGTACCTTGATAAGGGTGAGCATTATTCGACAATCCTTATCTACATAGGGGTCTGCGCTTTGATAATCGGCTCCTTTAACTTTTATAAGATTCAATTCAAAAATGTTACACAACCGATCGAAAAAGCGCGTCTGTTCGGGAAACTTTACCATAAGCTTTTTGATAAGGCGAAGAATGTGGAGCTGAGTTGCTATGAAAGCCCCGAGTTCTACAACAGGTACACCATGGCTATGGATGGCGCCGATGAGAGGATTGCCGATACCATGAAGCGATTCTGGGGAATCATCTTCGGAACCATAGCAACGGGTGCCGTATTTTTCCTGATGTACTCCATCGATAAGTTCGCTGTCCTTTTTATCATCAGCCCGCTTATCGGAAACTTCGTTTTCGGCAGCATCAAGAATAAGTTCGAGTATAAGCGTTACAAAGAACAGGTGGCAGGCAACAAGACGATGAATTACGTCAGCCGCGCCATGTATCTGCCCGATTACGCCAAGGAAATGCGACTTTTTAACTCCTATAACATCCTTAAAAGGCAGTACGTTGACGCCACGGACAACAATGTGAAGGCCGCCTCAAAGTATGCGTTCCCCAATGCGTTCGTCAACTTTTGGAAGATTACGTTTACCTTCTCTGTAATCTTCGAGGGCGTTCTTTTCTATGCGATATACAGAAATCTCGTGTCGAAAACGATCTCGCTCGATGAGCTCACCATCATGACGGGTATGATGGTTTCAATGACATGGATCCTCATCGGTCTCTTCGATGACATCGTCAACTTTATGAAAAACGGTACTTTTATCAACAATCTGAGGGGATTCCTCGAATATGAGGAGAAGATTCCGGAGGACTACGACGGGATCGTTCCCGGAGAGTTTGAGTCGCTCGAGTTCGACAATGTTTCCTTCTCGTACACGGACGAGGAGACGATCAAGAACCTGTCGTTTACCATTAAACGCGGGGAGAATGTGGCTCTTGTCGGGCACAACGGCGCGGGCAAGACTACGATAATCAAGTTGTTGCTCAGGCTCTACGACCCGACCGAGGGCGTCATCCGCCTCAACAACATCGACATAAAAGAGTACAACCTTCACGCCTATAGGGAGATGTTTGCGACTACCTTCCAGGACTTTGCGATCATGGGAATGTCGGTTAGGGACAACGTTTTGATGGGCCGTAAATTCGACGATGAGGACAAAATCGTGGAGAGCGCGCTCAAAAAGGCGGGCGTTTATGACAGAGTTCAAAAGCTTGAAGGCGGCACGGCAACGGTTATGACCAAGGAGTTCGACGAGAACGGAGCCGTGTTCTCGGGAGGCGAAAGCCAGAAGCTGGCTGTCTCGAGAACATTTGCAAAACCTGCTCCGATCAAGATCTTTGATGAGCCCTCGAGCGCCCTCGATCCCATCGCCGAATACGATCTTTTCAACAACATAGCAAGCGAGGGCAGCGACCATACGCTTTTGTTCATCTCTCACAGACTTTCGAGCGTTAAGCACTGCGACAAGGTGTTTATGCTTGAAAAAGGCCGGCTTGTTGAAGAGGGGTCGCATGAAGATCTCATGAAGCTTGACGGAAAGTACGCGAAGATGTATCGCCGCCAGGCAAACAACTACCTTGCAATAGAAGACGCTCAGGAGGTTCAGGCATGAGTAAGGATAAAGAAAAAAAGGCCGTTAAAAACAAGCAACCTTTTAGAACGGTTTTGTCCAATAATTTGTTTCTGATAAAGTTGTGTTTTATGGCATCGCCGGCATTTATCATATTTCCGGTGCTCGATGCGATCAGGACCCAGGTGTCCATATTCTTCGAGCATACCGTCGGGATCGGATACGTTCTTGAAGCAGCGGAGTTCGGATACCCGTTCGAGAGAGTAGGCCTTGTGATCATCATACTGTTTATATGTATATCGGTGGGCATGCTGTTTTCCGTGTGGGTCGGCGATTATGTCAGAGCCAAGGAATTCCCCAAAGTCAGCAGGAAGGTCAAGCTCATGCTCTATGACAAGGCAGCCCGGCTCGATCTGGAGTGCTACGATAATCCGGAATACTACAACGAGATGGTGCTCGCCGTTTCCGAAGTGGATAAGCAGATTGAAAGGTGCTTACAGTTCCTGACAAACATGTTTTCGGGTCTGACGATATTTATCACATCCGGAATCTATTTCATGGAAAAGGACGAATTTTCCATTTTGTTCGCACTTGCGTCGTTCCTTTTCAGCTTCTTCTTTATGAAGGCTTACAATAAGCTTTCGTTCAAGATCAGGGTATCGAAGAACCCGGCCGAAAGGAGACGCGAATACGTCAAGAGAGTGTTCTATTTGCCCGATTGCGCCAAGGAAATGCGCCTTAATCCGGGTGCCGCAGACATTCTCTACAAGGAATTCGACGCCGCAAACGAGGAAGTTATAAATATTGAGAAAAAGTATGCAAGAAAGCATTTCCTTTTTGGTTTTATGGCAAACTATGTCGGTAACGACTTCTTCTGCGATGTGCTCTACATCACTTATCTCATTCTGAGAGCAACCGTTTGGGGGTCGCTCGCATTTTCGAGTGTGGCAATCCTCTATCACTCGTTCGGCCGAATGAAGAGAGGAATGGGCGTATTTACGGAAACATATCCGTTTGCCTGCGAAACGAGTCTTTATGTGCAAAAGATCAGGAAATTCCTCGAATATGAGACGAAGATCGTGTCGACCGAGGGCCGGATCCCGCAGCAGGGCGCTGTGGATGTTAATGTTCGTGATCTGGCGTTTGCTTACGGCAAGGCACAGGAGATGCTCCTTAAAGACATCAACATTAACATCAAACCCGGCGAAAAGATTGCGCTCGTCGGATATAACGGCGCGGGTAAGACCACGTTCGTCAAGCTCCTTATGAGGCTTTATGATCCCGTGAGCGGGCAGATCCGAATGAACGGCAGCGATATCAAGGCCTACGACGTCGAGAAGTTCAGGCACTCCATCGGTGTCGTCTTCCAGGACTTCAAGATTTTTGCGGGCACCATCGCCGAAAACGTTGCTATGGATAATCTTCGCGGCGATGAGGTCGAACGCATCAGGGCGGCGCTCTCAGACGGAGGACTCTTATCAAGGGTAGACAGGATGGAGAAGGGCTTAGATACCTTCCTCACCACGGAAATAGATGATGACGGAGTTAACCTTTCGGGCGGCGAGGCCCAAAAGCTCGCCATTTCGAGAGTGTTCTATCAAAATGCGGGACTCATGATACTTGATGAGCCCTCGAGCGCGCTCGACCCCATCGCCGAATACCAGCTCAATCACGCGATGCTTACGGCAACAACGGACAAAACCGTCATCTTTATATCGCACCGTCTCTCGACCACACGTATCGCCGACCGCATCATAATGCTTGAAAACGGCCGTGTTGTTGAGGAAGGAACGCACGAGGAACTCTTAAAGCTCGGCGGCAAGTACGCGCAGATGTGGAACGTGCAGGCCGGGGCGTACATGTGATAAGCAAAACTTATCACACACGATAAAATATAGTGATTTTTAAATAAAAAAGTTTGCGTATATGATATAGCCATCTTGAAGAATGGGCGCGAAGCGTTACGCGTCCGGGAATAAAAGCATGGCGGATCATGAAAACGTCCGACCGGCAGGAAACGAAAGAGGGCGAAGATATGAGCATAGACGTAAACAATGAAACTAAAAAGTTAGGAAAAAACTCGATTTTAATTCACGGGGGAACGGACGGGGACGAGACCACGGGTGCGGTCAACGTTCCCGTCTATCAGACCTCGACATACAAGCAGGACGGCCTCGGAAAGACAAGAGGATGGGAATATTCGCGTACCGGAAATCCGACAAGAGACGCGCTTGAAAAGCTGATTGCGGACCTTGAGCACGGAAAGTTCGGGCTTGCGTTTGCTTCGGGGCTTGCTGCTATCAATACGGTTCTTTCACTCTTTAAATCCGGCGATAAGCTCATCGTTTCGGACAATATCTATGGCGGGACATTCAGAATTCTCGACAACGTATTCAAAAATTTCGGGATTACCTATGAGATCGCGGATACTTCCGACCTGTCGTCCATCGAAGAAAAGATTGACGACAGCGTGAAGGCAGTCTACATAGAGAGCCCTTCAAATCCGCTTCTTACGGTTACCGATATCGCAAAGGTTTCACAGATCGCGCATAAACATAATAAACTTGTGATCGTGGACAATACGTTCTTAACACCGTATCTGCAAAGACCTCTTACTCTCGGTGCGGATATTGTTGTACACAGCGGAACAAAATATCTGGGTGGCCACAGCGACACAATATCGGGGTTTGCTGTTGTCAACGATGAGGAGCTCGCTAAGCGGTTGTACTATTTGCAGAATGCTATCGGCGGAGTGCTTGCTCCTTGGGACAGCTTTCTTATCATACGAGGAATCAAGACTCTCGGCGTGAGGATGGACCGACATGTCGAAAATGCGTTAAAGATCGCGAAATGGCTTGACAACAACAGAGACATAAAAAAAGTGTATTACCCCGGTCTTAAAAACGATCCCGGCTATGAAGTACAGAAAAAACAGGCGGACGGTCCGGGTGCAATGATCTCGTTTGTTCTTGATTCGGGTTATGACTATAAAAAATTCTTTGAAAACCTTCGGCTCATTACCCTGGCGGAAAGCCTCGGAGGAGTCGAATCTCTGGTATGCCACCCCGCGAGCATGACTCATGCTGCGATCCCGGCAGACATTAGAAAAAAAGTAGGCATTGTTGACGAATTGATCAGGCTTTCGGTTGGAATCGAGGACGGTGACGATCTGATAAGCGATCTTAAGCAGGCTATTGGAGCTTCACGAAAGGAGAGATGAGATATGGATGTTCACATGAGTCTTAAAGAGATGATAGGCAATACTCCGATACTTAAGTTAAATAATCTGGGAGTCAGGGAAAAGGTCGGGATATATGCAAAACTGGAACTTATGAACCCCGCGGGCAGTGTTAAGGACCGCATTGGGATATATATGGTAAGGGATGCCCGGGAAAGAGGTCTTTTGAAGCCGGGAAGTACCATCGTTGAAGCTACCGCGGGAAATACGGGAATCGGAATAGCACTTGCGGCGCTCAACGAAGGATATCACGTGATCTTTGCGGTCCCCGAAAAGTTTTCTGTTGAAAAACAGAAGATAATGATGGCACTCGGCGCGGAAATAGTACATACGAGCAGAGAAGAAGGAATGCTCGGGGCCGAGAGAAAAGCACAGGAGTTGATAGAAAAGATTCCGGGGGCAATTTCTTTGGGGCAGTTCAAGAACCCCGCAAATCCATTGGCACACTACGAGACAACCGGTCCGGAGATATATAAGCAGATGGACGGCCATATCGATTACCTTGTAGCCGGCGCGGGAAGCGGCGGAACTTTCAGCGGCGTGGTTAAGTACCTGAAAGAAAAGGATACGAACATCAAGGGAGTCCTTGCGGACCCCGTGGGATCTATCATCGGAGGTGGCGAACACGCGGACTACAATATAGAGGGTATAGGAAACGACTTTATAGCGGACACTATGGATATAACGCTGGTGGACAGGGCAATCAAAGTTACCGATGATGAAGCCTTCGAGACAGTGAAGAAACTTGCCAAAAGGGAGGGCCTGCTTGTCGGGTCGTCCTCCGGAGCGGCTCTTGCCGCCGCACTCAAACTCAGCAATGAGATCGAAGAGGGAAATATCGTGGTCATATTCCCCGATCGCGGCGACAGATATCTGAGCAAAGGTTTGTTTGACTGAGAAGTGCTATAAGCAAAACTTATCACACACGATAAAATCTAACGATTTTTCAAGTCGAAAATCCCGTGATAGTATATGGCTCATAAAACAACAAACCAAAAAAACAAGTCGGAAAGCAACAATGGCAGCGCACAGAAAGCTATAGACGTGAACCGACACAAAAAAAGGAGGTTGCTAATATGAGTGATTACAGATTTGAGACTTTACAGTTACATGTTGGACAGGAACAGGCAGACCCGGTTACAGATTCAAGAGCTGTACCGATTTATCAGACCACTTCTTATGTGTTCCACAACAGTAAGCATGCTGCCGACAGATTCGGACTTGCAGATGCAGGAAACATCTACGGAAGACTTACAAACACAACACAGGATGTTCTCGAGAAGAGACTTGCCGCACTTGAAGGCGGAAGCGCAGCTCTTGCACTTGCATCCGGATCGGCAGCGATCACCTACACGATAGAAGCTCTTGCCGCAAACGGCGGACATATCGTAGCACAGAAGACCATTTACGGCGGAAGCTATAATCTTCTCGGACACACGCTTCCCCAGTACGGCATCACAACAACATTCGTTGATGCACACAACTTAAGCGAAGTTGAATCGGCTATCCGTGACAACACTCGCGCCATTTATCTTGAAACACTCGGAAATCCCAACAGTGATATTCCCGACATCGATGCGATCGCTCAGATTGCTCACAAACACGGAATTCCCGTTGTGGTTGACAACACATTCGGAACCCCTTACCTTATCCGCCCCATCGAGCACGGCGCTGACATAGTTGTACATTCTGCAACAAAGTTCATCGGCGGCCATGGAACCACACTCGGCGGCATAATCGTTGAATCCGGAAAGTTCAACTGGAAGGCAAACGGCAAATATCCGAATATCGCGGACGCCAACCCCAGCTATCACGGCGTTTCCTTCTACGATGCGGTCGGTCCCGCAGCTTTCGTTACTTTCATTCGCGCTATACTCCTTCGTGACACGGGCGCTACAATTTCACCGTTCAACGCATTCCTTCTTTTACAGGGCGTTGAGACTCTTTCTCTGAGAGTTGAAAGACATGCCGAGAACACGAAGAAAGTTGTCGAATTCTTAAAGAACCATCCCAAGGTTGAAAATGTCAACCATCCGTCTCTGCCCGGTCATCCCGACCATGAGCTCTACAAGAGATATTTCCCGAACGGTGGAGCATCGATCTTTACTTTTGATATCAAGGGCGGAAAGGAAGAGGCTTGGAAGTTCATCGATAATCTCAAGATCTTCTCACTCCTTGCAAATGTGGCTGATGTTAAGAGCCTTGTGATCCATCCCGCTTCGACCACACATTCGCAGCTTTCCGAAGCTGAGCTTGAAGACCAGGGTATTCATCAGAATACGATCCGTCTTTCAATCGGCACGGAGCATATCGATGACATTATCGCAGATCTCGAGAAAGGATTTGCAGCAATCTGAAAACAGTGAGAGTGATCTGCCTCGCTCGTGAACGGTAAGCGAGGCGGATCGCTCAAGCGCACATCAACAAAATCAACTCGGAAAAGTGGAGGAATAGGTAATTATGAAGAATATATTAAAAAAGCTTACAGCAGTAATTTTATCGTTGGGAATTATAGTGTCCGCGGTTACGGGATGCAGCTCCGCGGACAATAAGGACACGGCATCCGGAAACAATGATGTTCAGGCATCGGAGTCAGGCAACAAGGTATACAGAACACTTGACGAGATCAAGGCAAGCGGAACCGTGAATATAGGCGTTTTCTCGGACAAGAATCCTTTCGGATACGTTGATGAGAACGGCAATTATCAGGGGTACGATGTATATTTTGCCGAAAGGATAGGCAAGGAACTCGGAGTAAAGATCAACTACATATCTACCGAGGCCGCAAACAGAGTAGAGTATCTTGAGACCGGAAAGGTGGACATTATCCTCGCAAACTTTACGGTTACGCCCGAGAGAGCCGAAAAGGTTGACTTTGCGCTTCCTTACATGAACGTGGCACTCGGCGTTGTTTCGCCCGAAAGCCGTGTGATCGACGACGTGAGCGATATTACGGCGGACGATAAGGTGATCGTTATTTCGGGAACAACGGCAGAGACTTATTTCGAGAAGAATTATCCCGATGTTAAGCTTCAGAAGTTCGACACATATGCGTCGGCAAAGACTTCGTTTGAGAACGGAACAGGCGTTGCATGGGCAAATGACAATACCGAAGTTATCGCATATGCGCTTGAAAACAAGGGCTATGTAGTGGGAATCCCGTCTCTCGGAAGTCAGGACACCATCGCGGCAGCGGTAACCAAAGGAAATACAACACTTCTTGATTGGTTAAATTCATTGATAAAGACGCTCGGAAGCGAGAAGTTCTTCCATGCGGCATACGAGGCAACGCTTATAGGCACATACGGAGCCGACTATGAAGACACACTTGTTGTCGAAGGCGGACAGGCAGGCACTTCGGGGAGCACCGAAGGTGCTGCGCAGGACATCGTGCCCGGAAACGGCGAGACCATTAAAATTGCGGCTTCTCCCGTTCCCCATGCGGAAATCCTTGAAAAAGCTGCGGGAATCCTGAAAAACTACGGATATGAGCTTGATATCGTTGAATTCGACGATTATGTGCAACCCAACCTTGTAGTCGAATCCGGAGAATTTGACGCCAATTACATGGAGCATATCCCTTATCTGAACAGCTTCAACGCGGAGCACGGAACGCATATCGTAAATGCCGGCGGAATCCATTACGAGCCCTTCGGTATCTACCCCGGGAAAAAATCAACGCTTGCGGATATCGCCGACGGCGACAGCATAGCGATCCCGAACGATACAACAAACGAAGCGAGAGCATTACTCCTTCTTCAGGATAACGGGATCCTCAAATTGAAAGAGGGCGCGGGACTTACCGCAACCGTAAACGATATCGTTGAAAATCCCCATAACGTAGAGTTCGTTGAGCTTGAGGCGGCGCAGGTAGCCAGAGTCGTAGATGAGGTCGCGTACGTAGTCTTAAACGGAAACTACGCGCTTGAAGCGGGATATTCGGTAGGAAAGGATTCCATCGCCTATGAGGCAACGGATTCCATCGCGGCAAAGACCTACGTAAACATTGTCGGAGTACTTGAAGGCAATGAAAATTCGAACAAAATAAAAGCACTTGTCACTGTGCTTCGCTCAGATGAGATCAGGCAGTTCATCGAAGAAACATATGACGGAGCGGTGATATTTTTCGAAAACTAAAGGGGAAGGAAGAAGGAGAGTCTTCAAGCTCTCCTTCTTTGGATTGAGTGGATATGAGCGTTATAGAAATAAAAAATCTTACCAAGAAATTTGAGGTAGAGGGTAACACGGTGGTTGCGCTTGAAAACATCAACCTCTCAATAGAAAAGGGCGATGTGTACGGAATCATCGGAATGTCGGGAGCAGGAAAGAGCACGCTTGTCCGCTCGGTCAATTACCTTGAGAAACCGACCGAAGGGAGCGTTCTCATAGACGGTGTAAACCTCTCGAGCCTCAGAGAAAAAGAACTCAGGAAAATGCGTTCGCAGATCGGAATGATATTTCAGGGCTTTAATCTTCTTGAACAAAGAAATGTACTCGGAAATATCTGTTTTCCGCTTGAACTTGTCGGAACATCGAAAAAGGATGCAAAGGCAAGGGCACGCGAATTGCTGGGACTTGTAAAGCTCGAAGACAAGGAAAAAGCATATCCTTCGCAGCTTTCGGGCGGGCAAAAGCAAAGAGTGGCTATAGCAAGGGCACTGGCCACAAAACCTCGGATCCTTTTGTGCGACGAGGCGACAAGTGCTCTCGATCCGCAAACAACTACGGCGATACTGAAGCTGTTAAAGGAGATAAACGAGACACTCGGGATCACGATCGTCATCATCACCCATCAGATGTCGGTAGTTACGGAAATCTGCGGTAAAGTCGCCATTATTGACGGCGGAAAGCTTGTGGAGTCGGGATCTGTTGAGGAAATCTTTGCAGCGCCGAGGTCCGATGCCGCCAAGGAACTCATCTCCGGCAAGGATATTCGGTACACACCGGTAAAGCAGCTTGAAACGCAGAAAACGGTAAGGATCGTTTTCAGAAACAATTCCGCGTACGAGCCGGTACTTGCAAATGCCGTCCTTAAGCTTGGCAAGCCGATCAATATCCTTAAAGCCGATACGCAGAATATCGGAGGCAAGGCGGTCGGAGAAATGCTTCTCGGGCTTCCGGGCGACGATAAAGCCGCCGGTGAGATCATAGAATACTTCAAAGAATCCGGCTTGACCGTTACGGAGGGAATAATAAATGAATGAACAGATCGTAAATATGTTGATTGAGGGTATCGGGGATACTTTATATATGACACTCGGCTCGGTCATTATCGGTTATGCCCTCGGCCTGCCGCTCGGGATCGTGCTGTATGTAACGGGCAAGAACGGACTTAAGCCCAATCGCTATGTATACAGGGTCGGAGACTTTTTCTGCAATATCGTGCGAAGCATACCGTTTTTGATCCTTTTGATCCTCCTGATCCCGTTTACAAGACTGGTTGTCGGGAAGAGCTACGGCTCAACGGCGACGATAGTTCCGCTCGTGATATGTGCGGCACCTTATATAGCAAGGGTTGTAGAGACCGCGTTAAACGAAGTTGATACGGGCGTGATAGAAGCCGCAAAGGCCATGGGCGCAAGTAACCTGCAAATTGTTTTAAAGGTTCTGCTCGTTGAGGCAAGAACTTCGCTGATATCGGGCTTTACGATAACGACGGGAATTCTGCTCGGGTATTCGGCAATGTCGGGAACAGTCGGCGGAGGCGGACTCGGCGATATAGCCGTCAGATACGGATATCACCGATGGGAAACAGGGATCATGATCGTAACGGTACTTCTCCTCATCGTTATCTTCCAGATCATACAGATGACGGGAACAAAGATATCGATCGGACTTGACCGCAGAAAGAGAAAAGGAAACTGAGTATGGATACAGATGTTTTAATTTCATATCTTCCGGGATATGCGGAAGCTTTTTTTCTCACAGTGAGGATCGGACTTATCGGGATAGCGATATCGTTCGTGCTCGGGATCGTTTCCGCATTTTGTATATATTTTAAGATACCTGTTCTCAGAAGGGTCTTTAACGCTTATATCGAAATATTTCGAAATACCCCACTTCTGGTGCAGCTCTTCTTCATATATTTCGGGCTGCCCAAGATAGGGATTGCCATATCGGCTGAGGTGTGCGGGGCTCTGGGACTCGGACTTCTCGGCGGAAGCTATATGGCGGAAGGATTCAGAAGCGGACTTGACGCTGTGGCTTTATCGCAGACAGAGAGCGCATTGGCGCTGGGAATGACAAAGAGCGGGCTCTTCTTTCACGTAATACTGCCGGAGGCCTTTACTTTAAGCGTCCCCGCGATCGTGGCGAACGTGATCTTCCTGTTAAAGGAAACGAGCGTCTTTTCGGCAATAAGCCTTATGGATCTGATGTTTACGGCAAAGGACCTCATCGGACTATACTACAACACAACGGAAGCACTGTTTTTACTGGTTGTCTTTTACATCGTGATGCTCCTTCCGGTTTCGATCATCGGAGGCATAGTCGAGAAAAAGGTCCGCTACAAAATGTTTGGAAACTAAAACGACCGGAATGTAAGAAGCTTGTGAAAAAATTATCGGGACAAAAGTCCAAGAATTAGTGTCGGAGAGGAATATGGGATTTGAAGTTTTATTTAAAGGAAGCAATATGCTCAGGCTCCTTTCGGGGCTCGGCGTGGCGCTTAGGATAAGCCTTGTATCGGTGCTCATAAGCATTGGGGCGGGCCTCGTGTTGGGAAGCCTCATGACCGTGAAAAAGCCCGTTATCAATGTCCTGAGCAAAATATATCTGGAATTTTTCAGAATTATGCCGCAGATGGTCTTGCTGTTTCTGGTATATTTCGGAACGACTAAGGTGCTTGGAGTCAACATGTCTGCGGAAACGGCATCCGTCATAGTCTTTTCTCTTTGGGGGACGGCGGAAATGTCGGACCTCGTGAGGGGAGCCTTAAAAGGAATACCGACCGCACAGTACGAGAGCAGTTACGCACTGGGGCTGAATGTAAGGCAGACATACATACACATTATAATTCCGCAGATAATCAGAAGGATGCTGCCGCTCTCGATCAATCTGGTTACGAGGATGATAAAGACCACCGGAATCGTTATGATGATCGGCATTGTTGAGATCCTTAAGGTTGGACAGCAGATCATAGAGGCAAACAGGAAAACCTCACCGGATGCCGCATTTGGTGTGTTTGCGACAATCTTTGTTTTGTACTTTTTGGTTTGCTGGCCGATAAGTATCCTTTCAAAACACTTGGAAAAGAAATGGGAAAGCTGATATGGAAGAGATTTTGAACATCAAAAATTTAACTAAGGCATATGACGACATTGTCGTTCTTGAGCAGGTGAATCTGACGGTGCATAAAGGGGAAGTTGTCGTGATCGTCGGCCCTTCGGGATGCGGGAAAAGCACACTTCTGAGATGCATCAACGCTTTTGAAGAAATCCGGGAAGGGACGGTTTCCCTCTGCGGAGAGACAATAAATCCGTGCCGGGAGAAGCTCAATAAAGTTAGGGAAAGGATTGGGATGGTATTCCAAAGCTATGATCTTTTCCCTCATAAAACGGTCCTTCAGAACATGACGCTCGCACCCGTCAAGGTGAAAAAGGCAAACAAAAAAGATGCCGAACAGGAAGCGCTTGCACTTCTCGAAAGAATAGGTCTTTCAACCAAAAAAGACAGCTATCCCCGTCAGCTCTCCGGTGGACAAAAGCAGAGAGTTGCCATCGTAAGGGCACTTATGATGCACCCCGAGGTTCTTCTGCTTGACGAAATAACCGCGGCACTTGACCCGGAAATGGTAAGAGAGGTCCTTGACGTTGTAATCAATCTTGCCAAAGAAGGAAGGACGATGGTGATCGTGACGCATGAGCTTGCCTTCGCAAGAGCGGTTGCGGACCGAATGGTCTTTATCGACTGCGGACGTATCGTTGAAGAAGGAACACCGGAAGAATTCTTTGAAAACCCCAAAACAGACAGGTTGAGGAAGTTCCTGGATTCATTTTCATATTGAGGACGGGTCGTAGACTGCTTGCTAAATATATTGCATTTTTACGCTTAAACGTGTAAAGTTCGAACATATAGGGGATATGCCACTGCGGCAGTGTCGTGTCGGCGAAAAGACCGAACGAACAGTATGAGACAGGGCAGAATGTCGTGCCGGCGGGAAAACCGGCCGGACGGAGCAAAATAAGTTATTTTGAGAGGGTAAAGGGTGAATATATGAATATTTCTCAATTAAGATACGTGCTTGAAATAGCCGGCTCCTCTTCAATCAGGGAAGCGGCCACAAAACTCTTCATTTCCCAGCCGGCTCTTTCGGCCAGCATCAAGGAGCTCGAAGACGAGATCGGGATACTGATATTTGAAAGGACCAACAAAGGGATCACTCTTACCGATGAAGGTCGGGAGTTTGTCACCTATGCAAAGAAAGTGCTCGGACAGTACGAGATCATGGAGGACCGCTATCTTTCCAAGGACAGCGATAAAGAAAGATTTTCGGTCTCATCGCAGCATTATAATTTCTCAATAAAGGCCTTTGCAGCGATTGTTAAGAAGTTCGATCCCGAAAAATATGCGTTCTCTTTCCATGAGACCAAGACGGAAGATGTTCTTGAGGATGTAAGGACTCTTAAAAGCGAGGTCGGGATCATCTCGTTCTCGGGGGCGAATGAAGACGTTATCAAAAAACTGGTTAAGGAGTACGGCCTTGAATTCACACCGCTTATGATCAGAGAAACATATGCGTATGTATGGAAGGATCACGAGCTGGCAGGTCGGAAAGACATATCCATTGAGGAGCTTTCTGATTATCCGTGCATCAGCTTTGACCAGAGCGGTGACAGCAATTTTTATCTGTCCGAAGAGGCTATGGCCGACTACGATTTTAAGAAACACATAAAATCGGATGACCGTGCCACGACGATGGAACTTATAGCCGCTTTACACGGCTATTCTATCGGCTCGGGAATGCTTACGGGAAACGATGCGATCCTCAAAGGCATGGTCTCGATCAAGCTCAAAGAAGAGGACCCGCTGACCCTCGGATATATCGTCCGAAAAGAAAGTAAGCTGTCGGAGTACGGACAAAGCTATGTTGAGGAATTGCTCAAGTATAAAGAAATTTAAGTTATGGAAATATAAATGAAGTGTCCGGGAGCCGGAAAACAATTTGCTCACGGACACTTTTTTATCGCTCTATGGAGCTGTAGTACGCCTCAAGATGAGGCCTCGCGGCCATGTAGCTCGACTTGAGACGCGGGTCGAAGTGCTTGCCCATGCCGTCCATGATTATCTTGTCGGCTTCTTCAAAAGACATACTTTCTTTATAAACACGCTTGCTGACAAGCGCATCGTAGACATCTGCAATGGCCATTATGCGGGCCTCCAAAGGAATATCTTCCCCCGAAAGTCCTTTGGGATAGCCGGTTCCGTCATAACGCTCATGATGATAATGCGCAACATTCTCGGCTACAACCTTAAAGCTTTCGTCATCGGTGACTTTAAGGATCTCGTGAACGATCTTGGCACCTTCTGCCGCGTGAGTCTTCATGATCGCAAATTCTTTGTCGGTGAACCGTCCGGGTTTGCGAAGAACCGCATCGTCAACGGCAATCTTTCCGAGATCGTGCATGGGGGCGGCCTTTATAACGTCCGCACAAAACTTTTCACTCAGATCAAAATTCTTATCTTTACAGATCTCATCAACCAGGATCCTGACGCCTTCACTTGTCCTTTTGATGTGGCCGCCGGTGGAGTTGTCGCGACTTTCAACCATGGTCGCCATGGAAAGGATCAGGTTGTTATGCATCTCTACAATGTGCTTGGTCTTCTCGTGGACTTCTTTTCGCAGATCGGCATTATAGTTATTTATCAGTTCAATGTATTTCCTGTTTTTGGTCTCGTCGACAACGGTGACCTGCCAACCGTCCTTGGAAAGTCCGCGGCGGAGACGGTTTACCGTGAGATTGAAGAATCTTTTTCCTTCGCCTTCGCCGACAGTATAGGAGATCGGAGTTCTGTGATTCAGGTCGTGTGTTTCAATCCATGAATTCAGGTTCGCATTCAAATCGGGATCGGATAAAACAGCGTCGACTTCCTGAGCAACAAGCGACGGAAAGAAATCTTTTGCCGCCCTGTTGCTTCCGAGATAACGAAGTGAATTGTCGAAAAGGATAACACCGGTTCCGGTACCCTTTATCATCGCACCGGCAGCGATTTCTTCGATATCGTAAAGTCTGAGTCTGTCGGAAATGAGCAGATAAACGAACAATGCTACGGTGTAGCCTGCGGGAACAAGCTCGACATCAAACCCGAAGCGCTTATTTGCAAGATAACAGATAAGACATATGAGCTGCGGGATAAAAAGGAGCCTCAGCATCGTGTCTGAAACTTTTTTGTTCTTTATCCATGTGTAAATGATCGCGGCAAAGGAACCGATGCAGTAGCATATGATGGCGATTATGAAGACCGTGTGCATGGGTCCGTATGTTTTTGTGAAAACGGGGACTCCGTCTTCCATCGAGAAGGAAAGCGTCCGGTAAAAGAGAGAACCCTCTTTGGCGGTCAGCACAAATGTATATAGGATCGCACTTTGTGCAAAAAGCGAAGCTCTGACCCATCTCGATACTTTGAGTTCGCACAGATCAAAAATACTGTTGAGAATAAAATAACTGAGGAAACATCCGCCGATGTAAGTAATCCTTGTGGAGGTCATCGCGCCGTCAAGGGTCGTACACATTGACATAAGGAGATAACCTATATTTGTGATCGGAACAAGAATAAAGATTATCGTGATATAAGTATTGTAGCTCTTATGCCATTTGAACATGTAAATGACGGTAAGGAGCACTGATAGGATAAGCGTTATTACGTAATAAATCATGTATATCACCTTGTTATCACACGCCTGTGTGCGTGTAGTGTTAAGTGCGCGGAATCGGCCGCAGTGTGGCGGTGTTAGGGCGCGGGTCATCGCGGCGGCGTTTTGCCTTGTTCGCGCAGAGCCCCGCGGTTCGAACTGCGATATCGGTATAAGAAGTGTACACCTTAATATGCGGAAAAACAAGGAAATGAAGAAAAACAGGAGTTTAAGGAAAAAGAAGAAAGTGTTGATTTTGAAAATGGGTAAGGTAAAATTGACCTCAGAGGGAGAGGAGCCCCCGGTTCTTAAAGTGGGATCATGAAAAACCTGTCTCAGTGGGGGTTCAAAGACCTACATGAAAGGAATATGCGATATGAGGATCATAAATTTGATAGAAAATACGGAAGGCAGGCAGGGTTGCGCCTATGCGCACGGCCTTTCATTTTACGTCGAAACGGAAAAACACAAGCTTTTGCTCGATCTTGGCCCGACAGAGGAAACGCTTGAGAACGCGAAGAAGCTCGGGATAGACATGAAACAGGTAGATACGGTGGTTTTAAGCCATGGACATTATGATCATTCCGGAGGCCTGATCCCGTTTGCGAAGATCAACCCCACCGCTGCGATCTACATGCAGCAGACCGCACCGGGCGAATATTACGCCGATGACGGCAAGGATGCGCCTGTGCGCTATCGTTATATCGGGATAGACAAGTCGATCGCAGACCTCAAACAGGTCAGATTTGTGGACGGAGACCTGCACATAGATGATGAACTCGAGCTGTTTGTGCTTGAAAAGAGAACGCATGAGCTTCCGTTTACGAACAAAAGGATCATGGTCCGGGAGGGTGACACGTACAGGAACGATGATTTTAAGCATGAGCATTATCTTGTGGTTCGTGGGGAAGGAAAGAATGTGCTTATGTCGGGATGCGCACACAACGGGATCGTAAGCATTATGGATGCGTACATTGAAAAATTCGGAGCCGCTCCGGACCTTGCGATAAGCGGATTCCATCTTTTGAAGAAGTCTGAATACACAGAAAATGAGGTTGCCGAGGTTAAGGAAATCGCGAGGGAACTTTTGACTTATCCCACAAAGTTCGTGACGTGCCACTGCACTGGAATACCTGCGTATGAAATGATGAAGGAAATCATGGGCGATCAGCTTGATTATGTACATTCCGGAGAGGAAATAAAATGATCGGATCAAATCAGACATTTACGTCGGAGCTTTTAATTCAGTGAGAGAAGACCCCCGCTTTTTAAGTGGGGGATCATGATAAAGTGGTATAATATTTCATAAGAAAATGATCAGGAGGCATCATTATGGGAAAAGACAGTATCAGAAACGAAGAAAAAGAAATGCAGCTTCCGGCGCGTACACGCGCGACAGCACCGACACCACTGAAAGGAACAACGCCATCGGTTGACAGGCTCAGCGATCTCGTTTGCAGGGAACTTATAAAAAGGGCGACCGAAATGCTGGCTTATTCTTATTCTCCCTACTCACATTTTAAAGTAGGGGCGGCTCTTTTGGCTAAGAGTCAAAAGATCTACACAGGCTGCAATATTGAAAACGTAGCGTTCGGGCCTTCGAATTGTGCCGAAAGAACAGCTTTTTTCAAGGCAGTGAGTGAAGGCGACAGAGAGTTTGATGCTATCGCAATAGTCGGTGGCAAAGACGGAAAGATATCCGATTATTGCCCGCCGTGCGGAGTTTGCAGACAGGTAATGGCTGAGTTTTGTGACCCCGATGCGTTTTTTATCATCCTCGCAAAGAGTGAGGATGAATACTGGGTATACTCGCTCCGCGAGCTTTTCCCGATGGGGTTCACTCCGGATAAGATCTGACGGGTACGATATGGCCGGATCGCGGCGGAGGAAAATGAATCCCCGATATAACCGGATCTTGCCGGAGGAAGATGAATCCCCGATATAACCGGATCTCGCCGGAGGAAGATGAATCCCCGATATAACCTAAAACGTGTGACAGGTAAAATTATGAGATGGTGCATGACATAAAATGTTTGGATTTGTCGATGCAAAAGTGGGAAAATTTGAGAACAAAAACCTATAGAAAGGTGTCGGCCTGCTCTTCCTGTAGGAGCGCCTCAACCTCAAAAGGAGGACAATTTGAAAAACATTAATATTCTCAACGGACCCCAAAATGTGTCAAGGATAATCCTTGGCTGCATGCGAATGCCCGCACTTAATGTAGAGCAGGCAGTTACCATGATTAAAACCGCTTCGGAGCTTGGAATTAATTTCTTCGACCATGCCACATGCTACGGCGATGGAGACGCCGAGACCCGCTTTGGCGACGCGTTACCGAGGACCGGCCTCAGGCGTGAAGATGTCGTGCTTCAGAGCAAGTGCGGACTTCATTTTGACAGACAGGAGTTTGACTGGAGCCGCGACGACATTTTAAAGAGTGCCGACGAAATCCTTGCAAGACTTAAGACCGATTACCTCGATGTACTGCTCCTGCACCGCCCCGATCTTCTTTTTGATCCCGAAGAGGTCGCAGAAGCTTTTGACAAGCTTTATACTGCCGGAAAAGTCAGAAATTTCGGTGTCAGCAACGTTACTCCCGGACAGCTTGAACTTCTTAAGAAGTATGTAAAGCAGCCGCTTATCATCAACCAGCTTCAATTCTCAATCGAACAGTCGCAGCTTATCGATTGCGGACTTTATCTTAATAATCTCACAACCGAACGCTCAATTAACAGAGATTTCGGAACACTTGATTATTGCCGTCTTAACGACATTACGGTTCAGGCGTGGTCGCCTCTCCAGTTCGGCATGTTTAAGGGCTGCTTTGTCGATCATCCCGATTTTCCGGAGCTTAATGCCGCTCTTGCCAAGGTTGGCGAAAAATACGGAATCTCAAAAACGGCCGTAGCAATTGCATGGATACTTCGTCATCCCGCAAAAATGCAGGCAATCGTCGGCACAATGAACCCTGCGCACCTGACGGACATCTGCGACGCTTGCAAGGCCGATCTTA
>JAILPE010000015.1 GCA_024699645.1 Lachnospiraceae bacterium | reverse complement strand
TTTGCTTCGGCTTCTGCCTTTGCTTTAGACTCTGCCTTGATTATGAGATCATCATCTTCGATATCTTCGATCGGATCAGCGATACCGCCGACACGAACATTAGCGACAACCTCTTCTTCAATAACATCTTTATCAAAGTCTCTGTTATTCTTATATTTCTTATTTTTGTTTTTGTTATGTGATTTCGAATTGTTTGAACCTTTATTTGCGGGTTTTCCGTCTTGACCGCGACTTTCCTTTTTATAATCTTTTTCGCGCTCTTCCGAAGCATCTGTTTTTCGAAGTGCAATAGTGGCTCCTGCCGAACGCTCGTTGTCCTTAAACGACTCTACGAATTCTTTCCAGTCAAAAACTGCCTCAACACTTGTTATGGCAACTTCGATCATCGTATCGTCCGGCTCTCTCGTTGTAAGTCTCTGAAGCAAAAGACCCGGCTTTGAAAGTGCGTTGATTATCGGATTGTTTGTTCTTCCGGCAAGTCTGATAAACTCATACGATACTCCTGCGATGACCGGGATAAGAACAAGTCTTCCGACTATTCTCAGCCAAGAATTGTCAAACCTTATGAACATAAAGAAAATAACGGAAAGGACCATAACATAAAGCATAAAGCTTGTTCCGCATCTCTTATGCTCTCTCGACTGTATCCTCACGTTCTCAACCGTAAGAGGGTAACCGTTTTCAACACAATTGATCGATTTATGTTCTGCCCCATGATACATAAAGACTCTCTTTATGTCCTTCATAAGGGATATCGCAGCTATATAACCTATAAATAATATAATTCTTATGACGCCTTCGCAAAGCGCAAGTAAAAATTCAGACTCGATAAAGGTTGCAAGAAGTCTTGAAGCGAAATAAGGCAACATCATAAAAAGACCGACTGCAAGGATAACCGACAAAATGACCGATCCGGCCATTGCGATGTCTTCCTTCGTCTTACTTTTTTTATCTATTTCAGCATTCTCGCCTTCTGTCTCTTCTTCATATATTCTTGCGGAATAAGTAAGAGTCCTGACACCAATGGATAAAGACTCCGCAAAGATAACAACACCTCTTATCACCGGGAGTCCGAAAAATTTCACTCTTTTTGTAAGACTGACGTGATCCCTTGTCTCAACAACGATCTCCTCATCATTCTTACGCACAGCGACAGCATACTTGTCGCCGTTCTTCATCATAACGCCTTCCATTACGGCTTGACCGCCGATACCGGATGCCTTCATAACTTCCCCTTTCGAAAATACCACGCAAACCGTTCTGCTATTGAAACCCCTCCGAAACATGTCTGTCATAATCGCCCACTTAAAGAAGCAGCGTTTTTCTCTCACTGAGATAAATAAGGTTGAGATTAGAAACTAACCTCAACCCTTTTACATGACAATTATCAGTTATTTGCAAGACCATATTTACGATTGAATTTATCGATAGCACCGCGGGTCTGAACTGCCTTCTGCTGTCCTGTGTAGAAGGGATGGCATTTTGAACAGATCTCGACGTGTATCTCCTGCTTCGTAGATCCTGTTTCAAACTCGTTGCCGCAGTTGCAAACAACCTTAGCCTTGTAGTATTTAGGCTGGATGTCCTCTCTCATTGTTTCTCACCTCTCTGCTCAAAAATCATCCATCTATCATGGACACATAGCCTTAGTATAATAACACACCAAATTCTAAAAATCAATACTCTTTTTATTCTATGCGAACTATCCTTTATAGGATTTCCAAGAATGCCCGCTTATAATCCAAACGACTCTCGCCGCCCTTTGTCTATACCGCTCAAAGAGCAACGATCATGTGTTTACGTTTTTGGACAAAAGCTTTTCAAACACAAGGGGATACAGTTCTTCGCTCTTTTTCGCCCATGCCGAGCACATTCTCTGAGCCTTCTCCTTGTCTGCCACTATCAGACCTATCTCAAATATCCTCTCTCCGGCTTCGTCAATAAAAAGATTTACATTATACGTTCCGAGCGACGTCTCTACATAGGTACTCCCGACGTCGGATTCTTCACGTATCTTCATCGCATTCTTTTTAATGTATTCATCCGCATCATCACGAATATTCTGCGAGAGTTCTGAAGAAAGGACGTCAAAAGACTCCTTTCCCAGATCCGACAAGCTGTAAAACGTCCTGTTTCTGACGCTTTTCTTCCAAACAAAACCGTCGTCTATGAGCTCTCCCATTAGTTGTTGAATGGTAAAATAATCCGTAAAATCGTTTTCAAGCATGTAATTGGTGATCTGACTGTTTGAGATCGGTGCATCTACTCTGCTGAGTATGTACATGATCGTCAGTTTTATCACCTTACCTGTTTCTGCCGTCATACAATCATTTTTCCTCCAAAAAGTCAAAATTTTCTTATCACGGAACTATTCTTGTTTTTTTGACCATTTCAACAAATTCAAGGTTGTTTCGCGTATGTGTAAAGAGATTAATGATCCTCTCAACCACTTCGTCCGTACGGGCCGAATTGAATGCTCTTCTGATTATGTTGCTTGCTTCAAGCTCCTGAGGTGTAAGAAGCAGGTCTTCACGTCGCGTACCCGATTTCGGAAGATCTATCGCAGGGAAGACTCTTCTTTCCGAAAGGTTTCTGTCAAGGACAAGTTCCATATTGCCCGTTCCTTTAAATTCCTCGAATACAACGTCATCCATACGGCTTCCCGTCTCAACAAGCGCCGTAGCAAGTACGGTAAGGCTTCCGCCTTCACGCATACATCTTGCGGCTCCGAAAAACTTCTTGGGCATATGAAGCGCTGCGGGATCAAGACCGCCCGAAAGAGTTCTTCCGCTTGCCTGAACCGTGAGGTTGTAAGCACGTGCAAGTCTTGTGATACTGTCAAGAAGGATAACGACATCCTGCTTCTGTTCAACAAGTCTCCTTGCTCTCTCTATAACCATTTCCGAAACTCTTCTGTGGTTTTCGGGCTGCTCGTCAAACGTCGAATATATAACTTCAACATTATCGCCGTTGATCGATTCCTTCATATCCGTAACTTCCTCGGGACGCTCATCTATGAGGAGTATGATCAGATGTATGGAAGGATGATTCCTGATCAGTGCTTTTGCTATCTGCTTCAAAAGAGTTGTTTTACCGGCTTTGGGCTGCGAAACGATCATTCCTCTCTGTCCTTTTCCGATAGGAGAAAGAAGATCCACCATTCTCATCGCAGGACCGCATCCCGGAGTTTCGAGATGGAAGCGCTGATTCGGGAATATAGGCGTTAAGTCCTCAAATCTCTTACGTTTTACTATCTCGTCGAGCGTAAGTTTGTTTACCGTGCTGATATAGTAAAGGGCGCTGAATTTTTCATTGGGCATACGTACTTTTGTATTACCCACTATATAATCTCCCGTTTTAAGTCCAAAACGTTTTACCTGTGCCGGTGAAACATATACATCTTCGTTTCCGGGGAGGAAATTGTCACATCTGACGAACGCAAATCCTTCGGGCATTACCTCCAGAATACCTTCCTTTGTTTCTCCCGAATCCTGAGGTGTTCCGGCGAGTGCATAGTTCTGTGCGATGTACGAAGCAACCGTTTCGGTATGGCCTGCACCATCCTGCGTTGCTCCCTGGCCTCGTTCTAAGGCAGGCTGGGGTTGACGCTGGTCGTTTGCCTGAGCCGTATGACCCTGGATCACGCGGCGCTGGTCTCCCTGAACGGGACGTGCTGTGGGAACCTGGCGTTGCTCGCTTCCGGGAACAACCCGTTTTACAACAGAAGCTCTTGCAGCTCCCTGATTTGCATCGGGGTTGTCAATTCTTCTGATATTGCCCTGATCTTTTCTCACGATCTGCCTGTTTGCAGGCGCGGGTGAAACGGGAACAGTTTTCATCTCTCCCGAAGGGGTTCTTACAACTCTTCTTGTAACAACGTTTTTGCGAACTTCACCTGTTTCAGGCTCTTTATTCGGTGCCGCCGGCTTCTCCAAAGGCTTAACAACCTTTGCTGCGTCTGCCGCAGGAACGGGCTTTGCCGGTGCCTTCTTTGGAGTATTCTCCTCTGCGGGTTTTACTGCCTTCTTTGCAGTCTCATCCGCGGACTTGGCCGGTGCCTTCTTTAGAGTCTTCTCCTCTGCAGGCTTTGCTACTGCCTTCTTTGCAGTCTCCTCTGCGGGTTTGGCCGCTTTCTTCACGGATGCCTTGGCCTGAGACGAATCCGTAGCCTTCGTCTCAGCCTTTTTCTTTGAATTTTTTTCAAGAACGGCGATCAATTCTTCCTTCTTGAGCCCAGAAACCCCTTTGATGTTTTCTTCCTTCGCAATATCTTTTAACTGTGCGAGTGTAAGAAGGTTAAAATCCATGTACCATCCTCCCTTTATATATAGTTTTTGTCAGTTCAACTTTGAATCGATTATTTCCCAGAGTTCTTCGCGACCTGCGCGTGTTTTTGATGAAAAGGGGATTATCCCGGATGAAGATTTTATGCCAAGTGTTTTAGAAATTATAGAGAGTTGTTTTGCTGCCTCGTTTCTCGAAAGCTTATCAAGCTTTGTCGCAACCACCACAACCTCGAGGCCACTCTTTTTGAACCATTCGAACATTGATCTGTCACCCGCTCCCGGCTCATGTCTGATATCAATGAGCAGGAAAGCCAGCTTCAAAACCTTTGATCCCGAAAGATACTTTTGTGTCATCTTGCTCCACTTTTCACGAAGCGTCTGCGACACCTTGGCATACCCGTAACCGGGAAGATCAACAAAATATAACGATTTATCGATCAGATAATAATTTATCGTCTGTGTTTTGCCCGGAGTCTGAGACGTTCTTGCGAGCGCTTTTCTCTCGAGCATGCAATTTATCAACGAGGACTTTCCCACATTGGACTTTCCGGCAAAGGCAAATTCGGGAATTACATTTACCGGAAGTCTGCTTGTGATCCCGCAGACGGTTTCAAGCTCTGCGGATTTTACGGTCCTCTTGTTTTTTTCTTCGGAACCGTTCATATCAGGCACTCTCACCCGGCCCTTTCTTTCTCGCTTTTGTACGAGCGAGCGGTTTCCTTGTTTTCCCTTCGGGGAGATACTCTACATCGGGCTCTCCCTCTCCGGAGGCAGCTTTTTCATTGACAATGCATTTTGCTACCCGCAGATCCGAAGGGATCCTGTACATTATGTCCGTCATGATCGATTCACATATCGAGCGAAGTCCTCTCGCTCCTGTCTTTCTTTCAAACGAACGATGTGCTATGGTCTTAACGGCTTCATCGGTAAACTCGAGTTCCACGCCGTCAATATCAAAAAGCTTTTTATACTGCTTCGTGATCGCATTCTTGGGTTTGATCAGAATGTCGACAAGTGCGGCCTCATCGAGCATATCGAGCGATACCGATATCGGTGTTCTTCCGATAAACTCGGGTATCAGTCCGAACTTCACAAGATCTTCGGGCAATACCTGTCTGAAAAGATCTCCTATCTTGAGGTCCGACGTGTCTCTGATGTCGGCGTTAAATCCCATCGACTTCTTGCCTATACGCGCTCCGATGATCTTATCGAGCCCGTCAAAAGCTCCGCCGCAGATAAACAATATGTTTGTCGTATCTATATGGATAAACTCCTGATGAGGATGTTTTCTTCCACCCTGAGGCGGTACCGAAGACACCGTACCTTCCAATATTTTAAGAAGTGCCTGCTGTACACCTTCACCCGATACGTCTCTCGTTATGGACACATTTTCCGATTTACGTGCGATCTTATCGATCTCATCAATGTATATGATACCGTATTGCGCACGCTCAACATCATAATCGGCCGCCTGGATAAGCTTTAAAAGTATATTTTCAACGTCTTCTCCGACATAACCCGCTTCCGTGAGAGTCGTAGCGTCCGCTATCGCAAACGGAACATTGAGGATCTTGGCCAGGGTCTGTGCAACATAAGTCTTTCCCGATCCCGTAGGTCCAAGCATCATAATGTTGCTCTTTTGAAGTTCCACATCGTCTCCGCCGTAAACAACCCTCTTGTAATGATTGTATACCGCAACGGAGAGAACCTTTTTCGCCTCATCCTGTCCGATAACATAATCATCAAGGAACTTCTTTATCTCGGCGGGCTTCAAAAGATTTATCGACTTACCCGATCCTGTTTCTCCGGTAAACGGAGTGTCAAATTCTTCATCGAGAATATCGGCACACAGCTCAACACATTCATTGCAGATATAAACATCGTTGGGTCCGGCAATAAGCTTTCTTACCTGTCCCTGTGTCTTACCGCAAAAGCTGCAACGTACCAAACTCTTTCCATTGCCTTTTGTCATTGGTTATAATCCTTCCGATCAGCGGTGTTCAATTACTTTATCAATGATACCGTACTCAAGAGCCTCCTGAGCTGACATATAATTATCTCTGTCGGTATCTCTTTCGACAACTTCGAGAGGCTTTCCGGTGTTGGCTGCAAGCATCTCATTGAGTTTTTTCTTGATCTTTAAGATGTTCTCGGCAACTATCTGGATCTCTGTAGCCTGACCCTGTGCTCCGCCCGAGGGCTGATGGATCATAATCTCTGCGTTCGGAAGAGCCATTCTCTTGCCCTTTGTTCCTCCCGCAAGCAGGAAAGCGCCCATGCTGGCAGCCAGACCTACACAAATAGTCGATACATCACACTTAATATACTGCATGGTGTCATATATGGCCATACCTGCAGTAACAGATCCTCCGGGACTGTTAATGTAGAAGCTTATGTCTTTTTTGGGATCTTCCGACTCAAGGAAAAGAAGCTGTGCGACTACAAGACTTGCTGTCACATCGTTAACTTCCTCCGAGAGGAAAACAATCCTATCCTTTAAAAGACGTGAATATATGTCATACGATCTCTCGCCGTGACTTGTCTGTTCAATGACATAAGGTACCAGACTCATGCTGTATCTCCTTTCGATTTAAGGGTTTATTTTTCAACCGCTGCATCACGTACAAGATCTACTGCCTTCCTGCAAGCGATGTCCAGTTTCATGTTATCAAGCTCTTTACCCTTGATAAACTCTTTGATCTTATCTTTTTCCATGCCGTACTTTTCAGCCATATCATCAAATTCCTTCTCAACATCCTCATCGGAAGCGGAAAGATTCTCAGCTTTAACGATAGCCTCAAGAACAAGTCTTGTCTTGATGCTCTTTTCTGCACGGGGTGTCATCTCTTCAAGGAACTTTTCGGCTGTCATACCTGTAAACTTGAAGTACTGTTCGATCGAAAGACCCTGATACTGAAGTCTCTGGGCATAATCCTCGGCCATCTGTGCCTTATGCTCGTCGATCATGGGCTGAGGGATCTCCATCGTGCTGTTCTCGATGATCTTCTCAACAACAGCATCCTCTTTGATGCGATCTGCCTCATCCTTCTTTTTCTTCTCAAGTCCCTTCTTTACATCAGCCTTGTATTCGTCGAGAGTATCGAAATCCGAAACGTCTGCTGCAAAGTCGTCATCAAGTGCAGGAAGCTCCTTAACAGAAATACCTTTGATCTCAACTTTGAATGTTGCGTCTTTTCCCTTGAGCTCTTCTGCATGATACTCTTCGGGGAACTTAACGTTAACATCAACCTTGTCGCCTATGTTTTTTCCGATAAGCTGCTCTTCAAACGTATCGATGAATGTATGAGATCCGATCGTAAGATCGGCATCCTCAGCCTTGCCGCCGTCAAATGCCTTGCCGTCAACAAATCCCTCGTAATCGATCTTTACGATGTCTCCGTCGGCTACCGGTCTGTCATCAACGGTGATGTTACGTGAATTGCGCTCACGCTCTTTGTCAAGCTCTGCGATAACTTCATCATCAGTAACTTCAACCTTTGGTACTTCAACTTCAACGCCCTTGTACTGTCCGAGTTCAACCTCAGGTTTAGTTGTAACAACTGCGGTGAATATGAAATTCTTTCCTTTTTCGGCCTGTTCAACATCGATCTCGGGTCTTGCGACGATCTCGAGTCCGCATTCCTCTGCTGCTTTAGCGTAAGCATCGGGAATGATTATGTTGGCTGCATCCTCATAAAATACAGAGGGTCCGTACATCTTCTCTATAAGAGCCTTGGGAGCTTTTCCTTTACGGAAGCCCTGAATCTGGATCTTGTTCTTGTTTTTCTGGTATGCCTTTTCGCACGCCGAATCAAACTCCTGCGCCTCAACTTCAATGGTAATCTTGTAGCTGTTCTTACCTAATTCCTCTGTTTTGTAACTCATTGTTTCTTAATCCTCCTGTAACGATGCAACTTAAAAGGCATCCTTTATTGTCTTTAATGCCCTGATTTTTAGGGTCTTTTTTTCAAACGGGCGCATAGAGTCCCATAATCCTTATGATTGTAGCACGTTTACACGGTTTGTGCAAGAGTGAAGTCTCAGCTTAAAATTTTTACTTTCAGGGAACGGCAAATACCGCCCTGTGAGAATGATCTCTCAGGGCGGTATCTGCGTTTGTGCCAGCGGAAGCATGCATATAATGCACTGCATCCGCGCTAATCACTGTTATCAGAAGAGGCGGAGAGGTGTGCAGATCCTCTTTGTCCACCAAGTGTTTTACTTTTTTAAGGGTTACACACGTTTATTACTTGATCCTCACTTTTTCCTTGAGTACTGTAGCCTCTTTGTAAGGTCTGAAGAGGAGCCAGAAGAATGCGATAACGAGGAGTGCCGCAATAATTGTTCCGACAATGTTTCCCGTGCCTGTAAAGATGCTTACGAGCTGGTAAACGATGAATGCTATGACATATGCGAAGCCACACTCATAACCGATCGCAAACCATGTCCACTTGCGGTTGTTCATCTCTCTCTTGATAGCTCCGATTGCTGCGAAGCAAGGTGCGCAAAGGAGGTTGAAGATGAGGAAGCTCATGCCCGATGCACCGTTAAATGCCTCAGAAAGCGCTGCCCAAACCGAAGTCTCCCCACCGCCGTAAAGAACGCCCATGGTTCCGACGATGTTCTCTTTTGCAACAAGACCCGTAACCGATGCAACGGCTGCCTGCCAATTGCCCCATCCGAGAGGAGTGAACAGCCAGGCAATACCTGCGCCTATGTACGAAAGGATGCTCTCGCCGATCTGCTCTTCTTCAAGCATTCCGAACGATCCGTCAACCCATCCGAAGCGGGATGTAAACCAGATTACGATAGTCGAAAGAAGGATGATGGTTCCGGCCTTCTTGATGAAGCTCCATCCACGCTCCCACATGCTGCGCAGAACGTTCGAAAGTGTAGGCCAGTGGTAAGCGGGAAGCTCCATAACGAAAGGAGCGGGCTCACCCGAGAACATCTTTGTCTTCTTAAGGATTATACCGGAGCAGATGATGGCTGCGATACCGATGAAGTATGAACCTGTCGATATCCAAGCACTGCCTCCGAAAATAGCACCTGCGATCATTGCGATGAAAGGAACCTTCGCACCGCAGGGGATAAACGTTGTTGTAACGATCGTCATACGCCTGTCGCGCTCATTTTCAATCGTTCTCGATGCCATAATACCGGGGATACCGCAACCTGTTCCGATAAGGATCGGGATAAAGCTCTTTCCGGAAAGACCGAAGCGGCGGAATACCCTGTCGAGTACGAATGCAACACGTGCCATATATCCGCAAGCTTCAACGAATGCAAGCATCAGGAAGAGTACGAGCATCTGGGGAACGAATCCGAGAACCGCGCCGACACCGGCTACGATACCGTCAAGGATAAGGCTCTTGAGCCAGTCCGCACAATTTATCGCATCCAGAAGATTTTCCACAAGCACGGGAACACCGGGAACCCAAACTCCGTAGTCTGCGGGATCGGGCTCATCGAAGCCGTTTTCCTCGAAATAGGTAACAGCACTCTCAAATGACATTCCTGCTTCTGCGTCTTCGGGAAGATCCGCTTTCATCGTTGCATCGTCGTAATAAACGTTTATATCCGACTCTTCAAGGGTTTCTTCATCTTCGACTGTATATGAGACGACCTTATCGGCCGGTGTGAAAGCTTTCATGTCTGCGAGGGCAGCATCTGCGTCAAAATCTTCGGCTTCCGTATCGATGCCCATGAACGCATCTACAGCGGTAAGTGCTTGGCTGTACGAGTCGGATGCGTCTTCATAATCACCGGAGCCTATTCCCACAAGATGGAAACCGTCTCCGAAAAGTCCGTCGTTAGCCCAGTCGGTAGCAGGTGCTCCGACGCCTACCATTGCGATCCAGTAGATCGCGAACATAACGATCGCGAAGATTGGAAGACCGAGGATCCTGTTCGTAACGATCTTATCGATCTTATCCGAAATGTTGAGCTTCTGCGCGTCTTTCTTTTTGTATACGCCCTGTAAAAGGGTTGCTATATAAATATATCTCTCATTCGTGATGATGCTTTCGGAATCATCATCCATCTCTTTCTCGGCTGCCTTAATGTCTTCCTCAACATGAGCAAGAACACCTTCTGCGAGCTTAAGGCGCTCAAGGACCTTATCATCGCGTTCAAATACTTTGATCGCATACCATCTCTGCTGGTCTGCAGGCATTTCGTGAACAACTGCCTCTTCTATATGAGCAAGAGCATGCTCAACGGGTCCCGAGAACGAATGAGCGGGGATCTCCTTCTTTGCTCTTGCCGCTTCAACAGCCGCCCATGCCGCATCTATCGTCTTTTCATTCTTAAGAGCCGAGATCTCGATGATCTCACATCCGAGTCTCTTTGCAAGCTCCTTCGTATCAACCTTATCTCCTTTTTTGCGAACAACATCCATCATATTGATCGCGATCACAACAGGGATTCCAAGTTCGATAAGCTGAGTGGTGAGATAAAGATTTCTTTCAAGATTCGTGCCGTCCACGATATTAAGGATGGCGTCAGGTCTTTCATCGATAAGATAATTTCTGGCTACAACCTCTTCAAGTGTGTAAGGTGAAAGAGAATAAATTCCGGGAAGGTCGATGATCTCCACATCTTCATGCTTTTTAAGCTTGCCTTCCTTCTTTTCTACTGTTACGCCGGGCCAGTTTCCAACAAACTGATTTGAACCGGTAAGTGCGTTAAACAGCGTGGTTTTTCCGCTATTGGGGTTACCCGCAAGCGCAATTCTAATATTACTCATATTTGTCCTCCTGTGCAGAAACGCATTTCCTGCATCTGTCTTTGTCAAACCAATTTTTTAACCGTAAATTATTGGGGCTCAACCTCAATATTCTGTGCGTCCGCTTTTCTTATCGAAAGCTCGTAGCCTCTTACGGTTATCTCAATGGGGTCTCCCAAAGGAGCCAACTTTCGTACCGAAACTTCGGTTCCCTTTGTGATGCCCATGTCCATGATTCGCCTCTTGACAGCACCTTCTCCCAGAAGCTTGACTACCTTGGCCGTCTGACCGATGCCCAAGTCCTTGAGTGTTACCATAATTTCCTCCTAGATCATTACCTTTCCCGCCATTTCCTTATCAAGGGCAATTCTTGACTCCTTGATCTTGACGATCACATTTCCGCCCAAAGAACTCACGAGTGTCACCACTGCTCCGGGCGTGAATCCCAGGTCTTCGAGATGCCTTTTAACCTCGGCGCTCCCTCCGACTTTTCGGATGATGTTTTCCTCGCCTTGATTAGCATATAGAATCGGCATCATTATTTTCACCTGCCTTCCTTATTGGGTTAGCAAGCGCTAACCAGCTATTGTTATACACTGACATCTTATACATGTCAAGAGATTTTTCAATTATATCTTTCAAAAAATTTACAAATGGGATATTAAAATCCGATATTTTCCATACTGTTAACAACATTTGATCTTGTATTTCCATTGCAGATCAGATCTGTGTCTGTTCGTTCTCGACACACTGACATGCATACCTGACCGTAGCCATGGCATCCTTTCCGTAAAAATCGGCACCGATCTTATCCGCATATTCCTGCGTAAGAACCGCTCCCCCGACGCATACCTTGACATTCGGAGCTTCAGATCTGAGCAGTTTTATCGTTTCTTCCATGGCCGGTACGGTCGTGGTCATAAGCGCCGAGAGCCCTACAAGTTTTGAACCTGTGCGATGTACGGCCTCAAGTACCGTTTCCGGAGGAACATCCCTTCCGAGATCTTCAACATCAAATCCATAGTTTTCAAGAAGAAGTTTTACAATGTTCTTTCCTATATCGTGGATATCTCCCTTGACGGTCGCGAGCACAAATTTTCCCCTGCTCACTGTCTCACCGGGGCGCTTGTTCATCTCGATCTTTATCTGTTCGAAGGCATACTGGGACGCTTCGGCGCTCATGAGCAGCTGCGGCAGGAACATTGTCTTCTTTTCAAAGCCTTCTCCTACCTTGTCGAGCGCGGGGATGACTTCTTCCGAAACGATCTTTAAAGGATCGGCGCCGCTCGCAAGCATCTCTGCCGTAATGGTTCCGGCTTTTTCTTTAAGCCCCTTTATGATCGCGCGCTTCAGGGGTGACTTGTCGTCTTCCGAAGCGCCTCCTGCCTGAGCGGGCGACGCACCTGTCGCTGAGGCGACCGCAGTGGTTGTTGTCGGCACAAAATTTGTGGCAAATTCTATGTAATCGGTACAATTATCGTCAAGAGCATGAAGCGCCCTGAACGAATAATATGTCTTCATCATATCATCCGCGAACGGATTCATGATCGCGGCCGAAAGTCCGTTTTCAAGCGCGATCGCAAAGAACGTGGATGTGATCGTCTCTCTGAGCGGAAGTCCGAAGGAAATGTTCGAAACCCCGAGAGATGTATGACACCCGAGCTCATGTCTTATCGTATTTAAGGACCCGAGGGTGGCAAGAGCCGCCTCCGTGTCTGCACTGATGGCCATGGCAAGCGTATCAAAGATCAGATCTTTCTTCTTAACACCGTACTTTTCGGCCGTAGAGATTATCTTTTTTGCGATCTCCACTCTTTCTTCGGCTGTTGCGGGTATCCCGCCCTCATCAAGAGTAAGCGCGACGCAGAGTCCGCCGTACTTAGCGACAAGCGGAAAGACCGCTTCCATGACTTCTTCCTTTCCGTTGACGGAATTGATCATAGCCTTGCCGTTGTAATGGCGGAGCGCTCGCTCCATAGCGACGATATCTGTTGTGTCGATCTGAAGAGGGAGATTGATGATAGCCTGGAGTTCTTTTGTTACCGTATCAAGGAGTTCGGGTTCATCTATCTCGGGAAGCCCGACATTGACATCCAGCACATGAACGCCGCGTTCCTGCTGACGCAATCCTTCCCCGAGTATGTAGTCAATATCGTTGTTTCTGAGTGCTTCCTTAAATTTTTTCTTTCCGGTAGGATTGATTCTCTCTCCGATAAGGATCGGAGATTTGTCAAATAAAACTGCATGGGTGTAGGAACTGATCATTGTCAGCCCCTTATCGTCTGCCGCATGCGGGTTCAAAATGCTTCTGCCCGTCTTTTCGATCACAGCGCTTATGTATTCGGGTGTCGTTCCGCAGCACCCCCCCGCTACGCGCACGCCTTTTTCCACAAAGCTCTTCATAACATCCGAGAATTCTTCGGGATAAACATCGAATACCGTCTTTCCGTTTTCCACTCTCGGCAGACCGGCATTGGGTTGAACAATCATCGGAACGGATGCTGTTTTCAGATATTCTTCGACAACTCCCTCAAGCTGTTTGGGCCCGAGTGAACAGTTCACGCCTATGACATCGGCGCCGAGTCCCTCAAGCATCGCAACCATAGCGGCAGGTGAAGCTCCGGTCATGAGTTTTCCGTCTTCACCATAAGCGTTAGATACAAAAACAGGGAGATCACAAGCCTCCTTACACGCGAGGAGCGCAGCCTTTGTATCGTAGCTGTCATTCATCGTTTCTATGATAACGAGGTCGGCACCTGCCTGAGCTCCTATCTTTATTGTCTTGGAATAGACCTCGACTGCTTCTTCGAAATCGAGATTACCGTAAGGCTTTAAAAGACGGCCGATAGGGCCCACATCAAGAGCCGCAAACATCGGACGGTCTTTGTCCTTTGTGAGCGTCATGGCTTGCTTTACGAGTCTTATACCCTCAGTCACATAACATTCAAGTTCCTCATCTGTATACTTAAAAGAGTTGGCACCGAAGGTATTGGCGGTTCCGACATCAGCTCCGGCATCAAAGTAGAGCCGATGGATATCGACTATCTCATCCGGATGATCCTTGTTCCACCTTTCGGGAAGCTCACCGGGCTCGAGTCCTCTCGACTGAAGCATGGTTCCCATTCCGCCGTCGAAATAGACGGTATGACTGTTCATGTAATCTCTTATATCCATTTATTTTCTCATCCTCTTGCGCAGATTTTGAGCCTCTTTTTCTCTTGCTCAGGTCTGCGCTTATAACACACATTCCCTGTCAGGCTACACTTTTCATATGACCCGCATCCGGCTGCGCTTTTCCTCTTTAACATATCAGTTCTGAAAATTCTTTCCGAGCACTCCTTCAAGGCTTCTCATGATCCCCTCGGCAACCTCCGGCTTGTTCATTGAGTAGACATGAACATTCGGTATTCCGTTTGCGTAAAGATCAATGATCTGATCCGTCGCATATATTATGCCGGCATGGGTCATGGCCTGGGGGTCACTTCCGAATCTGTCGACAAGCATCTTAAATCGCTGGGGCATAAACGATCCCGACAGTTTTATCGCGCGATCAACCTGATTTGCACGTGTGATCGGCATGATACCGGGAAGAACAGGAACCATTATCCCGGCCTCTCTTATCTTATACATAAAGCTAAGGAACAGGGAATTGTCAAAGATCATCTGCGTTGTAAGGAAATCAACACCCGCATCCACCTTTTCCTTAAGTCTTTTTATATCTTCCTTCTGTGACGGACTCTCGGGGTGAACCTCGGGATAGCATGCGGCGCCTATGCAGAAATCATATCCGGATTCCTTTATCTCTCTGATAAGCTCTATTGCATATCTGTAATCCCACTTCGAGCGGTCCATGCCTTCAAGCTCCGGAGTAAGATCTCCCCTGAGAGCCATGATGTTCTCGATGCCGGCCTCATGAAGTTCTTTTATCCTTTCCTGTACCGTCGCACGATCGGAAGAAACGCATGTGAGATGTGCGAGCATCGGCACATCGTATTTATCATGAAGATTTTTTGCGATATCAAGCGTATATTTGCTTGTTCCGCCGCCCGCTCCGTAAGTAACGCTCATAAACGAAGGGCTGAGCTTGGCGATCTCCTCCGTTGCAGCCTTTACAGAATCATAAGATGTTTCCTTCTTCGGAGGAAACACTTCATATGAAAGCGTATGCTCACCTTTTTTCAATATGTCTATAATCTTCATATACGGGGTTCCTTCCTTATCGTTTTCCCTTTTCAGTCAGTGCGGGGTTCCCGCCATTTCTTTTATCCATTTGCCTGATCGCCGAAAAGTTTTCCTTCCTTAGCCGCGGCGAATATCTTTTCAAAATGCATTCCGTGAGATGCTTTTAAGAGTACCGTATCTCCTTTTTTTAACGGAAGCGGCAATGCATCTGTGAGAGCATCCGTAGTTTCAAACCAAAGCGACTCTTTTCCGAACCCTTTGACTGTATTCTCAGAGAGCTTTCCCGCGCAGATCAAAAGATCGATCCCTTTCTTTGCCGCGTATTCTCCCGTTTCGAAGTGCAATCTGCACTCATCGCTTCCGAGTTCAAGCATATCTCCGAGAATCGCTACTTTTCTCCCTTTCGCTTCGGACAGTATATCAATGGCAGCCCTTACGGAAAGCGGGCTTGCATTATAAGCGTCATTTATGATCTCGATCCCGTTTATCGTTTCTCTTACCGTACGTCCCGTGTCCGAAGGCTTTACGGATGACATAGCGCGCGCTGCTTCACTGCAGCCGACTCCAAAGAGTTTTGCAACCAGTGCGGCTCCGAGAGCATTTAAGATCATATGCTCGCCGGGGAGTTTAAGACTCACGTTAAAGCTTTCCCTCTCCGTTCCGTCATCAAATACGGCATCAAATTCCGAGCCGTCCATCCCGCATTCCTTTATTTTTCCGGCCTTCATGTTCGAATGTTCCGAGCCGTAAAAATACAGGTTGGCACCACGAATATTTGCTATCGTTGCAAGGATCGGATCCCTGCCGTTTAATACGATAGATCCGCCTTCTTTAACATAGTCGAATATCTCGGTTTTCGCCCTGAGCACACCCCACAGATTGCCGAGTGCCTCAAGATGACAGGGGGCTATATTCGTAAACAGCACCGCATCGGGTCTGACCATTGCTCCGAGTCTGCTCATCTCGCCGAAATTGCTGATTCCCATTTCGACCACAGCCATCTCGTGTTCGTCTCTTATTCTCAGAAGCGTCAGCGGAACACCGATCTCATTGTTAAGGTTTCCCTGCGTTGCAAGAACACTGTATCCGGCCGAGAGTGCCGCTGCCGTAAGTTCCTTTGTACTGGTCTTACCCACACTGCCGACGATCCCGACGATCTTTACATTGCTCATCTGTTCCCGATAAAACGTTGCAAGCTTTTTGAGCGCTTGAAAGCTGTCTTTCACAACAAACCATATGCCGTCTGCCGCTCTCTCAGCGGGAGTTCTTTCCGTAACTACCGCAAGCGCTCCCTTTTCAAAAGCGTTTCCGATAAAATCAGCTCCGTCAACTCTCTCTCCCTTCGTTGCAACGAAAATGCAATCTCTTTCGCAAAGTCGTGAATCGATCACAACAGCCGAGGCCTCTTTTTCCGGTAATCCGGAAGCGCTTGCCGCTCGGGGCTGACCGTTTTTGATAACATAAATTTCGGCACCTATCGTTTTTGCTATATTCCCGGGTGTCAATCCCTTCATGAGTTTACTCCTGTTCCGTCACAACGTTATTTTTTTAGAGATACCTCGATTATCTTCTCGCAGAAATCGGCAAATGACATACCGACTGCCGCTGCCTCCTGTGGCATAAGGCTCATGGGCGTCATGCCGGGGAGTGTATTAGCCTCAAGACAGTATATGTTCATGCCTTTGTCGAGCATGAAATCCATTCGCGCATATGCGGTAATACCGAGTACTTTCACAGCCTTTTCGGCATACTCACGGATCTTCTTCGATATTTCTTCGGGAAGCTCTGCCGGACATGTCTCGACCGTTGAGCCTTCCTGATATTTATTCTTATAATCGTAAAAACCGACTTTGGGAGCGAGTTCGATAACGGGAAGCGCCTTCCCGTCGATAACACCGTCCGAGAACTCACGTCCGATTATCGCCTTCTCAACAAGCACATTTCCTTCATAAGAAAATGCTTCGTCAAGGGCTTTTCTGTATGAGGCCTCATCATCTACGCGGTAAACACCGACAGACGAACCGCCGCTGCAGATCTTTACAAATGCGGGGAAGTCGGGAACATAGTCCGTATCCCTGCTTTCAAGAAATCTATAAGCCGGTGTGGGGATCCCGTTCTTTTCAAAAAGAAGCTTGGAAACATACTTGTTCATCGCAAGTGCGCTGCTCAGATACCCTGTTCCCGTATACTTTATCCCGAACAGATCGAGTGTCGCCTGAATCTTTCCGTTTTCGCCGCTGTCTCCGTGAAGAGCCATAAACACGATATCTGCCATTCCGCAAAGCTCAAGGACATGAGGACCGAAGAAAGTCTTTCCTCCGTCTTCTCTCATAGCCTTTACAGCCTCAAGATCAGGGGCCTTATCCGAAATATTAAAGCCTTCCGGTTCTGTATTTTCCGCGAATGCCGATCTCACATCCCCTTTATATCCAAGGAATACATCAAGTAACAGTACTTCATGTCCTTTACTCTTTAATGCGTCATACACTTTCTTCCCCGAAACAAGGGACACGTCTCTTTCCGTACTGAGTCCGCCTGCCAAAACTACTATTCTCATGATTTTTTTGTCTCCCGATTCATATTTCTTGTCTTACTTGCGGATCCGAACCCTCAATTCTCATGTCGATCCTACGGATCCTGTCCTGCAAATGGGCACAATTCCGACGCATAGTATATCATAATGCGTCAAAGAAAAAAAGAGGAGTGAGAATTCCCGGTAATTCAATCGTCAAACAGCAGTTTTGCTCTCAATCGGGGTATGTGTTTTTGTGCAAACTTGCATATTACCTTCAACTGGATTATACTATGTAACACTATAAGTCTTTACTCAGGAAGGCTGCGAAATGTCGTCCTGCGTGCTATCCCCCGGGATCAGCAGAAAGCGAACTATTATGAATAAACTGTCAGACGGAATCATCAAATGGATAAAAGATTATTATTCCTTCAGTCCGGACGCAAAAGCGATCATTGGTATATCCGGAGGCACTGACTCCTCGGTTACCGCTTCGCTTCTTGTAAATGCACTCGGAAAAGACCGAGTTATCGGCGTTCTCATGCCATGCGGAAACCAACATGACATCGATGTCAGCCACAAACTTGTTCAAACTCTCGGCATAAAATATCATGTTATCAATATCGAAAATGCCCTTAAAGCGGTTACAAATGAGATTCAAAGTGCCGTTTCAACAGATCCGATGCTTGTCGATGCATACAAGACAAACACACCCGCTCGTATCCGCATGACTGTTCTTTACGGCTTCTGCGCCATCTACGGCGGAAGAGTCGCAAACACTTGTAACCTTTCCGAAGATTACATCGGCTACTCCACGAAGTTCGGTGATGCAGCCGGTGATTTTTCTGTTCTTTCAGGTTTTACAAAAACCGAAGTAAGACAGATCGGACGCGAACTCGGACTTCCCGATATGTTCGTTGAGAAGATTCCCGAGGACGGCATGAGCGGAAAAAGTGACGAGGAACGCATGGGCTTTACATATGCTGTTCTCGACAAATATATCCGTACCGGGGAGATTGATGATCCCTCGATTGGTGCGCTCATCGATAAAAAACACGCTGCAAACCTTCATAAGCTTCAGCTTATGCCGGCTTACAATCCCGGTCTTCCCGTTTCAAAGTAATTAACCCGTTAACTCTCACTCACAAAAAGGAGAATATCAATATGAAATATAACCCTATGATCTTCTCGCTTCTCGACACAGATCTTTATAAATTCAATATGAATCAGGTAATATTCCACAAGCATACAAGTCTTGTCGGAGAATACCATTTCAAATGCCGTAATCGTGGCATCGTATTTACCCAGGAAATGCTCGACGAGATCAACGCCCAGATCGATCATCTGTGTTCCTTAAGACTCACTCCTGAAGAGCTCGGATATCTCAGAAGCATCAGGTTTATTAAAGATGACTACGTTGAATTTCTCAGATTATGGCACCCGATCAGGGACTATGTTACAACTTCGCTCAACAAAGACGGTGAACTTTCCGTTATTGTAAAAGGTCCGCTTTTCTCAGCTATGCAATTTGAGATCTACCTTCTCGAGATCATCAACGAGACATATTTCCGTATGAAATATGATTATAACGAGCTTCTTGAAGGCGCAAAGGAAAGACTTGCGGCTAAGATCGAGAGTTTCAGAAACGGACTCTACACTTTTAAATTTGCCGAATTTGGCGCACGGCGCAGACTTTCTACCGAATTCGAGGAATTTGCGATTCGGGAGTTTGCTCAAAAAACCGGAAACATGGTGGGTACCTCAAACGTTTACTTCGCTTGGAAATACAATCTCACGCCCATCGGTACTTATGCTCACGAATACGTTCAGATGTACCAGGGAATTGATTCAATCCCTCTTGCATATACAAATCATTACGCAATGAAGGACTGGTACGAAGAGTATCAGGGTGATAACGGAACAGCCCTTACGGATACGATCACGACAGACCTCTTCCTTAAAGACTTTAACAGAAGCATGGTAAATAACTACACGGGTGTACGCCACGATTCCGGTGATCCCTATGTGTGGGGTGAAAAGCTGATCGCCCATTACAAGAGCTACGGTGTTGATCCCAGAACAAAGACGCTGCTCTTCTCGGACAGCCTCGATTTCAACACGGCACAAACCCTTTACGATTATTTCAAAGACAAAGCAAAGGTGGCTTTCGGTATCGGAACGTTTATATCCAACGATACGCCCGCCGAACCGCTCAATATAATCATTAAGCTTCAATACGTTAACGGACGCCCCGTTGCAAAGCTTTCAGACAGCGAAGGCAAAGCCATGTGCGACGACGAAGTCTATATGAAGCATTTAAAGGATTCCGTAGCATTCAGGCTTGCACGTGAGGCCCATGCCAAAGATTATTGACTGTGCAACTGCCGCTGTAACTGAGCACTCTGCATTAGTTTTACACCTTAACGGGCATGCCGATACCGCAGCACTCTGCATTCGTATTACAACGCCCGGGCATACCGATACCCCAGCAGCCGCACAAAGCATAAAATAAAAACTCAGAGATAACGCATATGTATAACAACGGACTCGTCCTCGGTCGTTTCCAGGGACTTCACAAGGGACACCAAGCCCTTATAGACACTGCACTTGATAATTGTCATAATGTACTCGTTTTTGTCGGTTCCAGCGACAAATCCGGTACCGTCAGAAATCCATTCACATATGAATTCAGAAGTCATCTGATAAAAGAACTTTACGGTGACAGGATCACTGTGTCTCCTCTTCCCGATATCGGTGTCGGTGACGTCGGTGCATGGGGAGAGTATCTTCTCTCAAAAGGTCACGAAGCGATCGGTGAAGATATCAACGCAATCGTGTGCGGTAACGAAAGAAAATATCACCTTTGGTTTCCCGATAAACCCGAACTTTCTCTTGTCAAGCTTGATCGTACAGATATTCCTGTGAGTGCTTCCGAGCTTCGCGAGTATATCCGGAATGACAATTACAAGGCTTTTGCGTCACTTACGGACGAAAGGATACACAAATATTACGGTATCATGAGAGACTGCCTGATGCGGGCAAAATAATACAACCACTACGTATCATGAAAAACTGCCTGCTATGGGCAAAACAATATCTGCATAAAAAATCCGCTGCGTAAGCAAGCTTACCAGCGGATTCTATTATCACATTGTCTATTACTTCAAGAATAAGATCACTCGATGATCTCGATAACCTTACCTGAACCAACTGTTCTACCACCCTCACGGATAGCGAAGCCAAGTCCCTGCTCCATAGCGATGGGATGGATGAGCTCGATTGTCATCTCGATGTTATCGCCGGGCATACACATCTCTGTGCCTGCAGGAAGCTCTGTAACACCTGTAACATCAGTTGTTCTGAAGTAGAACTGAGGTCTGTAGTT
>JAILPE010000044.1 GCA_024699645.1 Lachnospiraceae bacterium | reverse complement strand
GCGGTCGCAAAACCCTTGGGGACAGTCGCAGTCACGTCCATGGTAAAATCCTTGTATTCTTTTTTTAATCCGACAATATCTATTGCTGTGTTCATAGTCTCCCATTCTCCTTTAATGATTTAAGTATCCAGTTCCCAGAGCGCATCCAGTGTACTTCTGACATCTTCAAGCGTTATGCCTGCCATCTTGGCGCACCTGATCGTCTCGGTAAGGCTTTCTTCGATACGACGCTGGTTCTGATCCGCGATCAGCCGTGGGTCAAGAGCACTCACAAAGTATCCCTTGCCCTGTGCCGAAACGATGAGTCCCTCGGCAGCAAGCTCCTCATACGCCTTCATCGTGGTGATAACGCTTATCTTCAAGTCCTTCGCAAGTCCGCGTATCGAAGGCAATGCCTCGCCACTCTTCAGCCTGCCTGATAGGATGTCCCCGCGCAGCTGTGCATAAATCTGCTTGTATATAGGTTCTGCGGAGTTCTGTAAGATCTTCATGAAAGCCCTCCTTTTAACTGTTCATGTTCTATATATACAGTGTATAACACACGAACAGTCTCTTGTCAACAAGAAATTTAAAAAGCGGCACAACTTTTTTGTTTATGCCGCTTTTGACCTCACAGCCCCAACTTATCCAAAAGGTACCTGATTATCGTTATCTCTTTCGTTATGATCCTAGCTTCAAGCTGCATTCCGAGTGCGATCTTATCTCGGTTTCCTTCCGAATCGGTAAGAGTATCCTGTTCGAGGCTTCCCTCAACAACATAATATCCCGAGTACTGCCCTTCGTTTTGAGTCACATCCTTCGAAACGCGGGTAATGGTCCCCGTCACCTCTCCGAACTCGCTTCCGGGAAGAGCCGCGATATTGTACCTGACCCTGTCTCCTTCCTCGATATTTCCTATGTCGGTGTTCTCCACATAAAGAACTACTTTTGCAGTTCCTTCCTGAGGCGGGATTATCGTCGCAACAACCGTTCCCGCCGATATGATATCTCCTCTCGCCAGTTCCCTGATGCTGTTGATCGTTCCCGTTCCCGAAGCTCTTATCGTTCCGTATTCTATCTCAAGCTTTGTCTGTTTGATCTGTTCCTCAAGGTCTTTTATGTTATTCTCAATTGTTTTTCTTTCATTGAGAAGAGTCAGCTGTGTTTCGTTTGTATACGAAGCCGATGAAAGATCTTCTCTCTCTCCCTCAAGTGTAAGCAAAGCCCTGTTCCCGGCATCGGAAAGGAACCTTTCTTTTAAGGAACTAAGTCCGTCCTGTGTTGAGGTGAGTGTTTTGAGGTACATCGTTTCCAAATTATTGTCATACCTCTGCGTGACGCTCAGTGTCAGCTCCTCAGCGGAGATCGCCCCACCGGAAGCGATCTCAAGCTCATCAAGTTTCCTGTCCAGTTCAGTTATCTTCCCATAGTATTCCGACCGTACGTTATCCGTATACGCTTTTTCGGCTTCCTGTGCGCTTTTTGCTTTTCTCTCGTATTCGCTCTTTTCAACCTCATAAGCGGAGTACAAAACCCACATAAGACTGTACTTTTTTTCGTCCCTGAACAGCGACTCGCCTTCCTCGATGGAGCCGACGAGGATGTCATAACCGTTATAAAGCTCTGTGTAAAGCTTTATGGCGTACTCATTGTTTTCTTCCGATCGGTCCGCTTCTATCTGTTTTTTCTTTTGGACATACTCGGCAGACAACGCTTCCTGCTCCGAACGATAGAGGAAGTATCTTCGTTCGTACTCCGGGAAGGAGCTTGCTTTATTGTATCCGGATTTGAGGCTGTCAAGGAGTGCTTCAAGCCCGGAAAGCTGATGATTATAGTCGCTTATCTGCGAATCAAGGCTGTCCATCGATGCCTTCATCTCTGTCGTGGGTTCCATTCCGGGATTCTCCGAAAGGGTGTCCGAATACATTCTTCTTTTGATCTGAAGAGCATCTCTTTCCGTCTTGATCGCCCGAATCTCATTTTCTGTCGATGTCACCGTCTGGTAGTACTTCTGATCCCTTGCGGTGCAATAGACATCATTCAGATCGTTCTGCATATCAGTCCGTGAAAGGATCGATGTTTTGGTAATCTTCAATTCTTCAAGCTTTGCTTTATACTCAGAAAGTGTATTCTTGTACTTCCCGAGCGTTGTAAGTTTAAAATCTTCGAGAGAAGCCCACGCACTCTTTGTGTTTCGGGCGTATTCTTCCTGCTCGTAGACTATTCCCGAATACAGAAGCTCTGCCTGCGGATCCTCTGATAGATCATCCTCATCAATCTCCCCGTTCAGTGCGCAGAGCACAGTTTCGTACCTGTCCCTGTCTGTTTGGTAAATAGATGTATATAATGCGTTTTGGTCGTATGATGTGTCAGTTGATATCTGTCTGAGGCTTTCCTCTTTTTCGAGATCCGCGCTCTTTTTTCCTTCGAGATAAAGCTCATACTGATCTTTATACAACGTGTATGCGCTGTCACCGGCCGTCTTTATTAGTTCCGGAGAGAGCGCCGGTTCCTGCAGGTATTCCTTTTCCAGTTCTTCGGCAATCCTTTCTGCCATAGCATCAAAAGCCGATCTGCCCATGACCGATGTCCTTCCGTCTCGGACAGATTCGTTGTATGCAGCCAGATAAAGATACTTTGTCAGATTTTCTTTTAAAGAGCTTTCAAGCCCGGTCTTTGAAAGGGCGTTTTTCCTATCTGCATAATCAACCTGTTGCGTCATATCGCGCGAGGTAAGCAGGTACCTTTCAAAACTCACATGATAAAAGTATTCTTCAGACCGGGTATCCCCCGAGAACGGGTTGATGCCGGTTCTAATCCCGGAAAGGAACCGGTTCTGACACTCCAGATCAAACCTGAGTTCTTCAAGTTTTCCTTCATAAGCGGATAATACTCCCTCTTTTTCACTCGTATCAAGAACAAGGAGTACATCTCCTTCGTATACAGTTGCTCCGTCCCTGATGTAAATCTCTTTTACCTTTCCCGACATCATTCCTGCCACATTTGACACATTGTCATTGGGACGAACGATGCCGCCTGCCGTCGCAACGATCTCAATCTTCCCCCAAAAAGCATATACGAGTGCTCCGATAAACAGTAAAACGACCACATATACAAAAACCGTTACAACCGGGGTTGGTCTGCTTCCGTATACTTCTTTTGAATCCGAACATTCCGAGATATCATAAACCGTCTTCTTCATTACCTGCTTGATCCCTTATCTGTCTTCCCCTCTCTTATTTAACCGAGGTGATCATTTGTACATCTATCCTGTCAGGCTGTCTGTGCCTCATAAAGTCCTCTGTAGAAGCCTCCGTCCTTTGACATAAGCTCCTCATGACTTCCGGACTCTATGATCTTGCCTTTTTCCATCACAAATATCCTGTCACAGCGCCGTATCGTACTGAGCCTGTGTGCTATGATGATGGTCGTCATGCCTTCACTGTAGGCATCGATCGTATCTTGGATCGCACGCTCCGTTACTCCGTCAAGATTGCTGGTCGCTTCGTCGAGGATAAGTATGTCAGGCTTTTTAAGGACCGCTCTGGCTATAGCAAGACGCTGCCTTTGACCGCCCGAAAGATTGCTTCCGTTTTCATCCAGGTGCGTTTCGTAACGCAGCGGAAGCGCATTTATAAATTCGTGTATCTGTGCCAGCTTTGCGGCTTCCACGACTTCTTCCATCTGAGGATTTTCAAGCCCGAAAGTCAGATTTTCATAAATGGTTCCGCTGAACAGGAATGTTTCCTGTGGGATGTACGAGATCTTTTCCCTCAGACTGTCGAGAGCAATATCATCTATCGAGTTTCCTGCGATAGTGATAGTCCCGGCTTCTCCCTTATAAAGATTTAAGATCAGCTTCGCCAATGTGGTTTTTCCTGCTCCGCTCTCCCCGACGATAGCAACACGCTCGCCTTTACTCACTTTCATAGAGAAATGTTCGAGTACCGGCATCCTTGTCCCGTAACGGAAGGTTATATCCTTAAGCTCGATATCGCCCTGAAGGTTTGTAGGACGCATCTTGTGAAGCTCGCTTTCGTTTTTTTCCACCTCAAGGTCAAGGATCTCTCCGAGCCTGTCAGATGCAACCATAGCCGTTTGAAGTGAGGGCTGAAGATTGATCAGGTTTTTGACGGGATCAAGGAAGTATACAAGAAGCGCATTAAACGAGATCAGACTTCCCATCGTCATATCCCCGGAAAGCACCGAAGCTGCCCCGACCCAGATGATGACTACTCCTCCGACCGCTTCTACAAACGCCTTTAGGCCGGATTGTGCATTGCTTATACCTGCCAGCTTAAAGATGCTTCGGAGCAGTTTGACAAATCTGAACTCAGTCTCCGTCTCAACTGTCTTTTCACCGTTAAAAGCCTTCACGGTCTGAATCCCGTTGAGCGACTCAACCAGATAAGATGTAAGCTGGGAGTTGTCCTCCATCTGCTTCCTGTTTGCTTTTTTGTACGGTTTATTAAACGCGAAAACGAGAGCGCCATACAAGACGACCATAACAGCGGCGATAGCAAACAGAACTGAATTCTTGAAAAACAGGATTATCGCTCCCGCAACAGCCATGATCGTATCGATCATCACCGTAAGAGTCGCATTTGATATGGCATCCCGGATAGATGACGCATCCTGAAATCGCGAGATGATCTCACCGACTTTTCTCGTTCCGAAAAAGTTCATAGGGAGCTTCAGAACATGGTCGTAATATCCAAGCAACAGAGCTATATCAAGTTTTTGGCTCAGGTACATCAACAGGTGCGTTCGCAGTACCGATAAAATCACCGAAAACAGTTTGAGGAGGATCACTCCGACGGATATGATATGCAGCGTTTTCTCTATCCCCGCAGGAAGGATATCGTCCATGATGATCTGGAAATAAAACGCCGCCAGAATTCCAAGTGCAGTTATCAGAAGCGAAGCAATGAATATGTCAAACACAAGCTTTTTCTGCGGAAGAAGAAGCTTGAAGAATCTTTCAAATATGCTTTTGGTCTCTTTCCCTTTTTCGAAAGTGGTCGCCGGAACAAGCAGGATCATAACTCCTGTCCATTGTTTAAAGAATTCGTCGGGAGTTGTTTTTACTATCCCTTTACCCGGATCGGCAATGATGACCTTATCCTTCGTGATCTTGTGGATGACCACATAATGAAGAAGGGTTCCGTCCACTATCACATGTGCAATCGCGGGAAGCGGAAACCCTGAAAAGAATGCCTCCTGAGTTCCCTTTACCCCTTTTGCGGTGAACCCGAGCTGCTCCGCTGCCGTTACCATGCCAAACACGTTGGTTCCCTGCTTATCGGTCCCCGCCACTTCACGGATCTTTGTGATCGAGAGCGACTTGCCGTACTGTTTGGCGATCGTCGCCAGGCACGCCGCCCCGCAATCCGTGATGTCATGTTGTTTTATGCAGTAGTAACGCATGGTTCAACCTCTAGTTTCTTTTCCTGAGAAAACATCTCTTTTTCGAGATGATGGTTTTCAAAGGAGCCCAATATGCTCCTTTGAAAACCTTGTTGACTTCATCATTTAGATGAATTGACGTGCATAAAAATGCCGGATAAAATAACGGCTATAACCGACGCCGAAAGGCTAATATATTTCATCCCTTCAAACTCAGACACTAAAGAGATTATTATATTTGCCATCCCCACAATCAGCATTAGAATGCACGCTATAATCATGAGATATTTTTTTTTCACTTACAATTCCTCATTCAAACGAATCAATGATTGCAGCAACACCTGAAATACCAAAACTTACACATGACGCTTTTCCAAATGTAGAAGCCGGTATTGTAAACCCACAGCAGGTTACATCAACAACAGTCAAAGCAACAAATCCAAGCGCTGCTCCTACAACACTAGCGACACCGCTGATAAAGCCCCAAATGCTTCCCGCGTCAACCATACGCATTTCATCATCCTGCATAGGCTGGAATGTCCCGACATTCAATGAATACTCCATGTTTTCTCCTCCTTCCTTCCAGATTTCCCTCTTTAAATCTGCGCATGATCCAATTTGGGATTGCATATATCAAATCGTATCCGAATCAGCTGCTTCTGAACACGACTCAATATCCATACTCGTAATACATCTCTTCTTTTATATCCTGTTCGGGTTTATACCCACATAAGTATCGATTTCCATCTCATCTATCTCAGTCATCGACTTCGGTTGTCTAACCGTGACATTGTATCCGACCGTGATCGGAACAAGTTTCTTGTCCGCGATATACTCATTCAACACGTTCAAGCTATCCTGTATACGAGAAGGATTACCTTTATGTTTGATCTTCACCGCATTTGTAAGAATGAACTCCGGCAGGAATCTTACGCCACCATCGAACGTGTTCTGTTTCAATCCCTCAGATACTTCCTTGGAAATGTCCCTATCCAAGGGGATTAATAACTCCATGTCGATTCGCTGCCCATCACTACTGTTTTCTATTGCATATGTAGCTGTAACAGGCAATCCTGCAGGAACGGCACCGATACCCTTTATGTACTTATCAAGCTCCTGGCTCTTTTCTTTCACTTGGAGCTGTGTCATTTTTGCACGACACACC
>JAILPE010000032.1 GCA_024699645.1 Lachnospiraceae bacterium | reverse complement strand
TTCGGACATGTTCAAGTCCGTTCGGAAAGTTTCTAGTCCTTGCGGGAATTTTCAAGTCTTTTCGGAAATTTTCAAGTCCTTTCGGAAATTTTCAAGTCCTTTCGGAAATTTTCAAGTCAGATTATTAATGACTTTAGGCTGATTATGCATCGGAAATCACATTTTCCCTAATTTCGATGCTGCAGAACCGACCCACACCCCTCCTCACAGCATCAACCCCAGCAGGACGTATCCGCCGGCGGCGAGGGCCGAGAATATGATGCTGTAGGAAAGTCTGACACGGAATGCATCCTTCGGGTTGATACCGACTGCAATTCCGATATTGATAGATTCCGCCGTGAACATACTCAGCTTCTCGCCTGCGATCCCGGCACCGGCGATCGCGCCAACAAATATAACGGGGCTGAGTCCGAGGCTTCGTGTAAGACTGAGTACCACAGGGAAAGCGATCGCGTACATCGCCCAGGACGAACCCAGGACCACCGTCAGCAACAGCGAGCATATGAAAACGGCGGCAGGCAGCAGGAAGACATAGCCGCCAAACACATCGATCGTATCTTCAAAGTACTCCACAAGATTAAGCTTGTTAAGGAGTGACGAAAAGCACATCGTTATAATGTACATGATGATTGCGGGAACCGTGCCGGCTATTCCGTCGATCATGTGCTCGATAAACTGCTCGGGCGGCATCACTCCGCGGAAAGTATAGAGCAGGAACATAAACGTCAGTGCTGCCACAAGTCCGACCGCGCTGTCAAGCACGAAGCTCTTGCTTGCAAAACTCCTGAATGCAACCGACGAGATCACCATGACAAGGATCGGGAACATGACATTGCTCTTTCTCCCCCACACCTCTGTCTCATGAACGCTCAGGTATTTCTCAGAGCCGTCCGGCCAAAGAGTTCCGCCTTCTTTGTATCGCTTGTCGGCCTTCTTTATGCGCCTTGTAAGCGGGAGTTTGCCGAAAGCGAACAGGATCATGGATATAAGCGTTATTATCGAAAAAAGATTAAACGGAATTGATTCGCAGAACAGGACAGCTCCGTCGTCGGAGACTGAATTCAACGTACCGATAACGTATATGCCCCAAAGTGAGATCGGCAAAAACGACGAGAGAACGGTCGGAAGCATGCTGTACAAGAGCGCCAGCTTTTCGCGGACGATCCCGTGTTTTTTTGCCGGTAAATACGACGCATATGATGCGGCAAGCATATTCAGGCCGTCATCGATCGAGGTCGCGGCCATAATGCCCATCGAAGTAAAATAGATGCTTCGCGGGCTTTTTTCAATTTTGAGGGCTGTCTTTTCGAATGCCGTAACACCGCCGGAAACGGTGATAAGGTTGACCATTGCGCCGATAAGCGCCATAACGAGCACCGTAAATATATTTCCGGGAGATGCCATCGCACCCTCGACTGCGTCCGTGAAGCCCGTAAATATCCCGCTCCTGTAAGCAAGAAGCGCAGCCAGCGCCGTGGAAACGAGCAGCGATTCTATCGTTCGTCTGGTGAGGATGGCATAGATTGGCATAAACATTAAGGGCACAAGGAACACCGGCCCGGTCGTTTTCTCGGGAATGAATATGATCGCAGCGATAAAAAGCGCGATAAGGATTCCGTAATGGACGACAACCTGCTTGCCCGAAAGGATCGCGGCATTTGAGGGATGTCTGAGGACCCCGCGGCGAACGCCGGAAAGTGCCACGAGCTGGGCATGCTTGCCGGAAACCTGCGAATATACGCGTTTCATGAGGATTCCGTATATGTCGGGGTGTTTGGAAATAAAATAGACCGCGTCCTCGTTTGAGAGCCTGTAAACGACGCTGCGGCCGAGCGAGCGAACCGTCGAAAGTCGCTTTTCGCCCGTAAGCGCGGCGTATTCGCCGAAATAATTGCCTTTATGCAGAAGGTTGACCTGATCTCCCTGATCGTTAAGAACGACTGCGGTGCCCGAATCGATGAAATACATTCCGTCAGACTCAGCGCCTATAGTACATATATCCATGCCGTTTTCGAAGGATATGCGTTCGAGTCGTTTCTCGATCTCGGCCAGCTCTTCATTACCTTCCGGAGTATCCGGAATGCTGAAAAACTGTCTTATATATGTGCTGTTTATACGGTCAGCCATGCGCGGTCTCCTTTGCGGGTGATTCCCGCTTACAGTCCTAAAGAGATGGTATCGCCGATAATTATACTACATAAGCGTGTGGGTTCTCAAGTAGAAGAGTGTGTTTATAACTGCAGATCGGGGTCTCGCGGCAGAGTACGCCTATAACTGCAGATCGGGATCTCGCGGCAGAGTACGCCTATAACTGCAGATCTGGATCTCGCGGCAGAGTACGCCTATAACTGCAGATCATCGCAAATTTCCCACAAATACAGTTGACATCGGTTTTCTTTCCCGATAGACTATAGAGCGATCATTACGGAAGTAAGCATTGGATGGTAAGGCATGGAGTGGAACAGGAAGAAAATAGTGGGGACTGCATACAGATCTACATACGCAAAAGGCGCAAAAGCCTGGCTTATGCTTGTTTTTGTTGTCTTTCTTTTTTCTTATATCGGTATCGCCGATTCCCCCCAGACCTCATTTGTCGATCAGATCGACCGCTGGGTCGGCATCGACCACACACCCTCCGCCAGCAATGTAGAGCTTCTTCGCGAACATGCGGCAAATTCCGGAATTGTCAGCTCACTTCCGCCTATTTTATCCGAATATCTGCTTACCGCGTTCGACAGCTGCACAAGAAGCTTTTCTTGGGTCATCAGATTTTTCACGCTCAACAGTGTTTACTATACTCAAAATCTCGGGGAAGTCATCGCCGCGCTTATCATAACCGCCGTCGTATCAATACTCGTGCGTATTTTCATTCTGATATGGGCCGATCTCGGACTCTACAGATACACCATGGAATGCCGTCACGACAGAAACGTTCCTCTTCGCCGCCTTATCAGCCCATTCCAGGCCAATTTCAGGAAAAACGAATTCAAGGTTATGCTTCACCGCGAACTAACGCTTATATTATGGTTGTTCACGATCTTCGGATGGTTTTATAAATATTACCAGTACAGCATGATCCCCTACCTTCTTGCCGAAGATCCCAACATCACCTGGAGCGAGGCAAAACGCCTTTCCATATCCATGACCGACGGATACAAATTTAAGATGTTCAAGACACATCTCTCGGTATTCTATCTGTACATACTTTACTTTATCCCGATCGCAGGCCTCATAGCAAGTCTGCCCGTGACCGCCATGCTCGATGCTGAGATGTACTTTACGCTTCGCAAGCGTACCGATATTGACCGCACGCACTTCATTGAACCGCTTTTTGATGAAGACGCCTATGTCGATCGTCCGAACCTCGAATCAAACCCCAAGCTTTCCTCTTCGGAAACAGATTCTTACGTTTTAAAAAATCTGAAGTTCTCACTTCCTCTGCAGCGCGGACGCTTCTCCGATTATTCACTGATAAATTTCATATACATGTTCTTTGTCTTCGGTATAGGGGGATGGCTTTGGGAATGCGGCCTTTATGTCATTCGGGACAACATGATCGTAAACCGCGGGACGATGTACGGACCGTGGATACCCATCTACGGCTTCGGCGGCGTATTTATAGTTTTCCTGCTCAACCGCTATAAATCAAGCAAGATTCGGGTATTTTTCCTCGGGGTCGGCATCTGCGCCATACTTGAATACTTCGTCAGCTTCATGCTTGAGTTTGTCTTCAATTCTTCTTACTGGAATTATGACGAGGATTTCCTCAACATCAACGGCCGTATCTGTTTCTCCGGTCTTACCGCCTTTGGTATCGGAGGACTTGCATCGGTTTATCTCCTTGCACCGGCCATAGCGTCGTTAACCGGCAAAATGAAGCCCCGGACACAGAAATTTATAGCCGGCGGCCTGTGCTGCCTTTTCATGGCCGACCTTATCTTTTGCATCATCTTCGGATTCAATTCCGGCGAAGGCATAGGAGGGCACACCTGAGGCTCACGTGCCATCTCATACCCGAATCATCACAGTCACATGGTCATCTCAGTCCACGGATCATCTCAGTTCTTGGAACTTTCACTTCGTCCACTTATATAACTGCGCGTAGATTCCCTGCTTTGCCATGAGTTCGTCATGAGTTCCCGACTCTTCGATCCCGTTCTCGGTAAGAACGAGGATCCGCTCCGCATTCCTGATTGTCGAAAGCCTGTGTGCGATGACGAACGTCGTTCTGTTTGCCGCAAGCCTCTCGAGCGACTCTTTAACAATATTCTCGCTCTCATTGTCGAGCGCGCTTGTAGCCTCGTCAAAGATCAGGATCGGTGGATTCTTGAGGAATACTCTCGCGATCGAAAGCCTCTGCTTCTGTCCGCCCGAAAGCTTCACGCCGCGCTGCCCGATGTCGGTATCATAGCCGTTAGGAAGCTCCTCGATGAAGTCATGGGCGTTAGCGAGCTTCGCTGCCTCGACAACTTCCTCACGCGTCGCATCCGGCTTGCCGTAAAGGATATTCTCATAAACGGTCCCCGCGAAAAGGTACACATCCTGCTGAACGATGCCGATGTTGTCCCTCAGCGACTTGAGCGTAACATCACGTATATCCTTCCCGTCAACGCTTATACTACCGTTTGTAACTTCATAAAATCTCGGAATCAGGCTGCAAAGAGTCGTCTTGCCGCCGCCCGACGAACCGACGAGTGCCACATACGAACCCGCCGAAACCTCGAGATTTATGTGCCTGAGGACCCTGTGCGCGCTGTCCTTGTATTTGAACGAAACATCATCAAATCTGATATCTCCCTTAACATCTTTGAGTTCCTTCGCACCGGGCCGATCCTCGATATCGGGTTCGACCGCAAGGATCTCGAGGAACCTTTCGAAGCCGGTATAGCCGTTCTGAAACTGTTCTGTGAAATCTATGAGCATCCTGATGGGATCCGTGAAAACGTTTATGTACAGAAGGAAAGTGATGAAATCCTCGACCTTAACGAGTCCCCTCGCCATGAAGATGCCGCCCGCAACGATCACCGCAATGTTTATGAGCACGGTGAACGCATTTATGCCGGAATTAAAAAGCCCCATATAATGGTAGCTGTTTCTTTTTGCGACAAGGAAAGCATCATTGCCTTTTTTGAATTTACCTTTTTCTATATCTTCATTGGCAAACGACTTTACCACGCGGATTCCGGACAGATTGTCCTCGATCTGGGAATTAATCTCCGCAATCTTTACCCTGTTTTCCCTGAACGCTCTCTTCATCCTCTTGTTCATGAAATAGGCATATGCAAACATAGGCGGAAGAAGCGCAAATGCCGCAAGCGCCATATAGGGGCTGATGTTGAAAAGAATGACGAAAGCGCCTATGATCTTAATGAGCGAGATTGCGATATTCTCGGGGCCATGATGCAGAAGCTCGCTGATTTCAAAGAGATCGCTCGTCACCCTGCTCATGAGCTGGCCGACCTTCTGTTCATCGTAGAAGGCAAATGAAAGCTTCTGATAATGTGCGAAGATCTCGGCTCTCATGTTGTATTCCATCTTCGCGCCCATCACATGCCCGATATATGCGATATAGTACTGAGCTCCAAACTGAAGCGCAACAAGAACCACGAGAATGACACCGATCTTGATTATAAGCGTTACTGCCGCATCCGATGTCATACCACCTATGTTTTGGGTTATATATCGCACCGCAAGCGGGATTACCAGGCTGACGAGCGACGCGACAAGTGCAAAAAGCATATCGAGCAGAAATGTCCCGATATATGGTCTGTAATAACTTGCCATTCTCTTTATGTTCTTACGCATATGTTTCTCTCCTGATGTAAGCGGCTGTTTTCCTCTTTTGTTTGCCCCGATTTCACCGGCTGTGGTTCTATTATTCTATGTTATTTCTGCTTGGGGCTTTCTTTGTTTGCCCGGATTTCACCGGCTGTGGTTCTATTATTCTCTGTTATTTCTGCTTGGGGCTTTCTTTGTTTGACCCGATTTCACAGTTCTCTCTCGTAACATAAATAGTCCTGCTCATACATGTGGCACTCCCCGACAACTTTGAACCCGAAGACTGCATAGCAGCGGATTGCCTTGATATTGTACTTGTTGACCAAAATATGAATTCCTTTGAAGCCGCGCCTCTTAAGCTCATCCATTCCGAATTGAAAGATCACGCGTCCGAGCCCCCTGCCCTGTTCACTCGGCAGAACGGCAACCCTCGCAAGCTCTCCTTCCGGCCTCAACGATTCATCCCAGCACGAGAGCTTATCTACGTCTTCATCCTCTTCAATTGAGATCGCGGCCTTGATCTTTCCATCCTCTTTAATGACAAAAAGCGCATTCCTCTTAAGGTCAAAGTCTATTGTCTCATCCGATGGATAATGCTCGGTCCATGAGCAGTACTCCTGCCCCTTCAAGGCCTGATAAAGCGCCTTTATCTCGCTTCTGTCCGCCTCCGTCGCCATGACGACTGTTTCGTAATTCTGCTGCATTGCTTATACACTCTTCCGTTCTGACATCACGCCTCGGTGGTCCCTTTGCTCTCTTGATTTACCGACATCACGCCCCGGTAGTCCCTTTTTGAGCTTGATTTCACATCTCAGGCCCCGGTAGTCCCTTTTTGAGCTTGATTTCACATCTCAGGCCTCGGTAGTCCCTTTTTG
>JAILPE010000022.1 GCA_024699645.1 Lachnospiraceae bacterium | reverse complement strand
CGCAATGGCTTATTCAAACGTAGGTCTCGGCATCGCCCATTCCATGGCTCACACCCTCGGCGCCGTATATGACACACCTCACGGTGTAGCATGTGCGATGATGCTCCCGATCGTTATGGAATTTAACGCCGAGGCTACCGGCGACAAGTTCAAATATATTGCCGAAGCATTCGGTATCGATACTGCCGGCATGGATCAGGCCACATACAGAAAAGCAGCCATTGATGCTGTAAGACAGTTATCCGTAGATGTCGGAATACCCACAAAGCTTGATAAGCTGAGGGAAGAGGATCTTGATTTCCTCTGCGAATCCGCTGCCGCAGATGCCTGCGCACCCGGTAATCCCCGCCCCGCATCACTCGCTCAGTTCAGAGAGATGTTCAAAAAGCTTATGTGATGACCTCACAGCGTGCTCCCCGGCAGCCTTATTACCGAGGGATCACTTATATTACAAAAGACTGCGTCTCTGTTGCGTAAGCAAACAATTCGCACCAAAAGGAACTCCCCGGTACATTCACCGGGGAGTTTTCACCTTTTCCTTCATGCGAGCAGCCTTCCTGACAATGTTTGTTTACTTCAATTCTACAACCGCGTCACAGCACTCGTCAATGAATTCGTAATCATGTGTTACCACAAAAACAGACTTCCCGAGCTCTTTAAGATGCTTCATTTCATCGGCAAGACGCAACATATTCATTTCATCCATGCCGCTTGTAGGTTCGTCAAGGAAAAGTATATCGCGTCCCGAAGCAACACACGCTGCGATCGCAGCCCGCTGCTTCTGCCCGCCGGACAACGCCATGGGATGACTCTCCCCGAACTCTTCAAGGCCCAGTCTTTTCAGTATTTTTTCAGCCTCTTCCTTTTTCTTTTCATCGGAGAGTTTGTCATCCATACCGATGGTAAGCTCTGAAAGCACGCTGTCGGTAAAGAGCTGATGGTTTACATCCTGAAATACCATATAACAGTTTTTGATCCGCTTTTTACTTTTCCACTCTTCACCTTTCAGGTAAACCTTCTCTCCCCGGGCCTTAAGTATTCCGCAAAGTGCCTTTATGAGCGTACTCTTGCCGACTCCGTTCTTTCCGACTATCGCAACTACCCGGTTTAGCGGAAGGTGAAGATTCCTTACCGCGAGTGTCTGTTCCTTCTTGTTATAAGAGTAATCCATTTGCGACACAAATATCTCGTCACCACTCTGCTCCGCCACGGACTTTCCGGTCTCGTCACCACTCTGCTCCGCCGCGAGCTTTCCGTTCTCATCGCCTGAATTCCCCGCGGTTTTTCTTTCCGTCTTCCTCTTTGCCTTTTCTATATATTCCTGCTCGTCAAACGGACGGATACCCAGTTTTTTGTTATCATCCGCGGACATTCTCTTTATCTCATCCGAATCGATGATCCGTTCTATCTTACCGTTCTTCATGATAAGCAGCCTGTCAACAAGATCCCTGAGATAATACAGCCTGTGCTCGGCTATTATCACCGTTTTCCCTTCTTTTTTCCATATCCCGAGGATCGTCCTGAGTTGTTCGATCGATTCACGGTCGAGATTTGATGAGGGTTCATCGAGTATCACCGTTTTTGGATGCATAACGGCGACACTCCCGCAGGCAATCCTTTGTTTTTCGCCACCGCTCAACTCAAATATGCTGCGTTTTCTCAGTTTTTCGAGGTCAAGGTCTCTTGTGACTTCGTCCATACTTCTGAGTATCTGCGCCGGATCCACTCCGATGTTTTCAGCCGCGAAAGCAAGTTCGCTGTCCGTATCGACATTAAAGAACTGACTTCTCGGATTCTGGAAAACACTGCCGATATTTCGCCCAAGCTCGGCAATACTCTTACCCTGCGTGTTTTCACCGTTGACCTCTATGTTCCCCGTGACCTCTCCGTGATAGTACCCCGGAACAAGTCCGTTTATAAGCCTTGTAAACGTAGTCTTTCCGCATCCGCTTTCACCCGTGAGCACGATAAATTCGCCGTCTGCGATCGTCAGATCTATATCATCAAGATTTCCTTTCTCGGTCTTATTACCGACATATTTAAAGGAAACATTCGAAAACTTTATCATCCCGTTATCGCACCTCCGTAAAAGATGTGCATGGCAAGAGCACCTATTGCGCAAAGGGCAAAGATAAGATCCGGCCATGAAAATCCGACTTTGGCTATATGCGTTCGCTTTCCGTCTACCGAAAGACACTTCGTCATCGATGCCGCCGACAGTTCGTCAGCGATCTTTGAAACAGACATTGCCATCGGCACGGTAACGTACTCAAGCGTCTGCATGATATTCTTGCCGCCGGCGCCTATGCCGCGCATCTTCATCGCATATCTTATGTCCTGCCACTCCTCTTTAATGGTCGGGAAAAACCTGAAGATCACCGCAAACGGTATCACGATCACCTTTGGAACATGCATTCGCTCCATTGCCGTAACAAATTCGCTGACCGTCGTTGTTTTCATCACCAGATACGCCATCATGCCTCCCGCGAGGAAACGCGAGACCATCCCCGTCGTAAACAGGATGATTATGAGAAGCACCCCGTTTATGCTCTCCATCGTATAGCCTTCCAACGCGAAAACATACGTATACATTGCCACATATATACCCGCGCCGCTATACATCTTATTCTTGAGCATCAGAACAAAAGGTATCGCAACCATCGCGAGACGCACATAGAAGAACACACCGCTTATCTTTCCCGTCATCATCACCACATTTATGACTATAAGCAGGAACAATTTCGTCCTTGGATCAAGTTTTCTTGTCATTCTGTCATTCCCGCTTTTTCAAAATGTTTGTGAAGAAGTCGTTTTGCAAAGAGTCCGCCGAGGATTCCGCCCACTACAGCGATGAGGATCATTACAAAGAACATCCAGTCCGGTGTGAGTGATCTGATAACTTCGACATAATCGGGGCCGTAGCCTTCCTCAAGACTTGCAAGGTAGTTGTCTCTGAAGCTGAAGAACAGGGGAAGTCCCATTGCTCCCATCCAGAGCATCATCGTTCCGCAGCAGACAACCGCTGCCTTGGGACTCTTGTAATTTCCGAGCTTCCATACAATATCGCTTATGATACCCGCACCTGCCGCAAAAAGAATTGACTGCCAGGGTCTGCCCATGATAACCGTTATGACGCCGAGAAGGATTCCCATGATCGTAAGCATTCCCGGTTTCTTTGTCTTTGTAAGGAATAACATTAACGGGATAGCACCGATGAAACCTTCAATTATTCCTGCAAATATAAGTACCTGAGGAATAAATCCAAGCATCGCAATTATGAATACGCACAGAAAATGTAATGCCGTATATATACCGATATTGATAAGATCCTTTACTTCAAGCCTTTTATTCATTTCTTTCACGCTCCTTTTTTCCATGTTATGTCTGAATTGGCTTTTTGTATGAATTTTTTGTACTCACCGTTCTTTGCCATAAGTTCGGTGTGAGTACCTCTCTCCGCTATACCCCCGTCGGCGATGACAAGTATCTCGTCGGCGTTTTGTATGGTTTTTAGGCGATGTGCGATAACGAGCAGCGTCTTGCCCGAAACAAGCTCGCTTATAGCTTCCTGTATCATGCTTTCATTGTCGGCATCGATAGACGCCGTTGCCTCATCAAGGATAACTATGGGCGAGTCTTTGAGGATGCAACGCGCTATCGAGATTCTTTGTTTTTCGCCTCCCGAAAGCGTCGCTCCGCCTTCGCCTATCACAGTGTCGAATCCGTCCGGAAGAGCCTTTATAAAATCATAACAACGCGCCTTCTTTGCGGCCTCCTCCACCTCTTCGCGCGATGCGCCGGGGCGTCCCATTACAATATTGTTGTAAATGGTGTCCTTAAAAAGGTATACTCTCTGGAAAACCATACTTATCTGCTCCATCAGGTCGTGAAGTGAAACATCTTTAACGCTTATGCCCTTAACCTTCACTTCACCTTCTTTAACATCCCAGAACCTCGCAAGCAGATTTGCGATCGTACTCTTTCCGCTGCCCGAAGCTCCCACAACCGCCGTCATGGTGTTCTTCTTCATGGCAAACGATATATTACTTAAAACCTCTTTTTCATCATAGCCGAAAGATACATTCGAGAATTCAACCTCATTTCCGTCATATTCTCCGGGGAACTTCTTCTTCCCGTCATCTTTCAGTTCCGGCACGTTCATCACCTCTTCGATCCTGTCCATACATGCGCTCATGACCGTAAGCCTTGTAGATTCGTTGTATAACGCATATACAGGCACATAGAGATCAAACAGAAAGAGCATGAGTCCTACGAACGAGGCTACATCAAGCGCTCCGTTCAGTACCAGTGCAAGGCTCACTGCCAGTGTTGCGGCACTGCCGAGCGCATATATGCTTCCAAGCCCGATGTTCCACGGGTGAACAACGTGTTCGAATGATATATTCTCCTCGCAGCTCTTCTCAAAATTGTTCGAGAGGTCTTTTGAGGATTTTCCTATGAGGTTATAAGTCTTTATGATATTCATTCCCTCGGTGTAGTCTATTACAGCAGATGTCAGCTTTTCAGCCTGTGCCTGCCTTATACCCGAATGCTTCAGGATCTTACTCTTTGAAGCACTGCCGAGGGCAACTATTGCGGCCACCGCAAAGAGGCCGACAAAACCGAGTCTGTAATCAAATATGAAAAGGAAAGCAACCATGATCGCTTCCGCGAAAACATAAGTCATCAGCTGTGCGATCTGAGACATGCACACCTCTTCAACCATCGACATATCTGTTGTAAGTATCGAAGAAACCTTTCCGATATTACCCTCTGTGTAATATCCCATGGGCAGATTCTTAAGGTGTTCGCCGATCTTCAGCCTCATATCGGCAAACATCTCAAATCCGGTGGCCGACTGAAGTCTGTCCGCTATATACTGCGCGATTATCTGAATAAGAAATACAAGTCCCATGGCAATTGCCGATTTCCAAAACAGATCCGCCGTTGCATCTCCCTCAAAGAAAGCCTTTATCACCAAAAATGCCACAATTATGGGAGCCTTCATAAGAAGTCCTTTTATGAAGCAGAATAAATATGCCAGACGAATCCTGTACTTTATTTTTCCGGCTGCTTCAACGATCCTGTGTATCATCTTGATCATTTTTTCATCCCTCCTTAATGCTCCACTCACCCGTTTTGGCCTGGGCATTCCACAGCTTCGCATAGGCGTCGCAACCCTTAAGCAGTTCCTCATGGGTTCCCATAGCGGCGATATTTCCGCTGTCCATTACGATTATGTTGTCAGCGCATGTTATCGACGGAAGACGATGTGCTATTACAATGACCGTCTTGTCTTTGATAACTTCCGAAATCGCGGCGTTCATTTTTTCCTCATTTTCGGGATCGATGAATGCCGTTGCCTCGTCAAGAACTATGACCGGCGCATTCTTTAGGATCGCACGCGCAAGGGCGATTCTCTGTCTTTCTCCGCCCGAAAGCATCTTGCCGCTGTCACCGACCTTTGAGTCGATACCGTCCGGGAGTTTTTCGAGGAATTCAGTACACTGTGCTCTCTGCGCGGCGTCAAGAACCTGTTCCCTCGATGCGCCCGGATTTCCGAGCAATATATTTTCGTAAATGGTCGTGTTGAACAGGAACTGCTCCTGAGCGACGTACGATATCCTGTCGTTCAGTGCTTCAAGACTCATGTCCGTGATATCCTGACCGCCGAGTGTTATTTTTCCGGCGCTTATGTCATAAAAATGGACCAACAGCTTTGCCAGTGTTGATTTTCCGCTGCCCGATTCCCCGACAAGGGCAGTCATCGAATTTTCCTTTATATCGAAGGAAACGCCGTGCAAAACTTCTTCGTCTTTGTATGCAAAACGGACATTTTCAAATCTGATGTTGTGGTTCTTTCCTTCAAATTCCTTATCCGACACTTTCAGGCCTTCTCCCTCGGTAAGCTTTTCTATAGCATTTACCTTGTACTTTATCTGCGGAAGCGTTCCGCCGAATGTTCCTACTTTAAGGAGCGGAGTTGCGGCAGATATTGTCATACATATGATAAGTGCGAACTCGGAAAGCGTAAGAGAACCGTTTGAGATAAAGCTCACACCCGCCGGAAGCGACAGAAGTGTCATGCAGGGCAGGAGTGCCGTTACAACAGCCATGAACGGCCAGCACAGCTTGTACCAGCCCAAAGTATAATCCCTGTACTCAACAACATCCTGCTTAAACCTCTTGAACGAATCTTCATGGCGGTTGAAAACCTTTACAACCTCCATACCGTTGATATATTCAACGATCGTATTGTTCATCCGTCCCGCAGCCGCATAGTATTTGTTCATCCTCTTAACGCATAAGCCGAACATTGCAAAAGAAATGACGTAAGAAAGGATCAGAACCGCAACACTTAACAGTGCCATTCTGACATCGACAAAAAACATTGAAACGATGATAAAAAGCGCACCGAGAATATTCGAGAATCCCTCCGGGACAGCATGTGCAAGTAAGAGCTCTATTCCGTCTATATCATCGGTAAACATCTTCTTGAGCTGTCCCGTACCGATATCCTGAATATTTCCGAGCGGCATCCCCTCGATCTTGTGCTGCACATATTCCCTGAGGTTCTTAAGCGTATGGAACGCGCCTTCATGGGAATACTTAAGTCCAAAACAATAAAACACCTTATAAAGAAGTATGCACACGAAGAATATCACTACGAGCATGACCGCCGTGCCGACATCTATCTCTTCATGATTTAAAAGCGGCTCTATCAACCTGAAAACCACGTAATACGGTGCGATTGAAAATAGAACACCTATAGATAAAAGTGCCATTGCAGCGTACGTTTTTTTCCTGTACTTACCTGCGTACTTAAGCACGTAAGAAATCATTTTTTCCTCCTCTCCAAACTGCGATCCGTACGATGCGCACAAAATATTTCTGCCGTGATCGCCTCGCGTGAGACTGAGATTCTTCCGTCGTACTCGCCTCTCCCGCGACTGAGGTTTCCCTTTTTTGCACATCTTTCGCAAATTCATCGAGATATGTTAGCATTGGCTAACTCATTTGTCAATTATAAAGTATATGCCGAAAAGCTTACTTGCTATCGCTTTTGCAAGTTCATCAAGTTTTTCTGCAACGGCATCGTCAACCGACGAAACGATCGAAATGTTCGGCTCAATTATCTCCATGCCCTTCATCGAAGCTAACATTTCAGCCATTTTTTTGTTGGCCATCGGTGCCCAGCTTCCGTTCTCTATAAGTGCTACTTTTCGGTCGCAAAGATTATGGTTCTTCATATCCGTGAGCAAAGTATGCATGTGATCGAAGATTTCCGCATTGTATGTGGCACTTGCAAATATAAGCGTTGAATACTCAAATGCCCTTGAGAGCAGTTCGCTCGTCGTGGTCTTTGAAACATCATACACCCTGACATCCTTTACACCGAGGTCGGCCAGCTTCACTGCGAGGATATCCGCTGCATTTGCCGTGTTTCCGTAAACCGATCCGTAGAAGATCGCAACCGAATTCTTTTCGGGTGTGTAGGAAGACCATTTTGTATAAAGGTCAAGAACAAGTCCGAGGTTTTCTCTCCAGATATGACCGTGGAGGGGAAGTATCATTTTTATATCATAGGCGCCGACCTTCTTTAAAAGGTTTGTCACCTGCGCGCCGTACTTACCGACAATATTTGTATAGTAGCGTCTTGCTTCGTCTGACCAGTCCTTTTCCCAGTTCACTTCGTCTGCGAAAATATTGCCGCTCATGGCTCCGAACGCACCGAATGCATCAGCGGAAAAGAACGCACCTGTAAGGCTCTCCACCGACATCATAACTTCGGGCCAATGGACCATGGGTGCCGCGATAAAGTTCAAAGTGTGCTTTCCGAGTGAAAGCGTGTCCTTCTCTTTGATCGTGATCGCATTTACATTTAGATGATAAAACTGCGATATGAACTGTATGGCCTTCGCGGAAGCCACGATCTTTAAATCGGGGTACTTCGCAACGAGCTCGGGAATGGCGGCGCAGTGATCGGGCTCCATGTGCTGAACCACCATATAATCAAGGGTTCTGTCGCCGAGTACATGCTCGAGGTTCTCGAAAAACTGGCGCGTAACCGCATCGTCGATACCATCCATGAGGCATGTTTTCTCATCCATGATCAGGTAATTGTTATATGACATTCCCGCGGGCACGGGATAAGCGTTCTCGAAAAGTTCGAGTCTGCGGTCCGAAGCGCCCATCCACCATATATCTTTTACTACTTCTTTAACGTTATACATATCTTCTTCCTTTCACTATCCCGTATATTTTCGGCATCCCCGCCGAAGTATGAAACGGCCTTCAAACGTTTTCCGGTGTTATCACTTAGCGGCAGCTTCATAAAGCGCATTTACAGCGTTCCAGTCAACTACATTGAAAAACTCCTTCACATACGCTGCGCGGAGATTCTTGTACTTGAGATAATAAGCGTGCTCCCATACATCTACGCCGAAAATGGGTGTATTGCCTGTTCCCTGACTTATCGGGTTATCCTGGTTTGCGCTGTTTGAAAGGACGAGCTCTCCGGCGGGAGTTACGGACATCCATGCCCATCCCGAACCAAACTGACCGGTTGCAAGCGCTGTGATTTTTTCTTTAAATGCATCAAAACTTCCAAAAGTCGCATCCATCTTTGCCTTTAATGCACCGATGGGTTCGCCACCGCCTCTCGGCGAAATAATTTTAAAATATAGGTTGTGGTTGTAGTAGCCACCGCCGTTGTTGCGGATACCGTTCCTTATGGCTTCATCGCCGATTTTTGAAAGATTCGCCAAAAGACTTGTAATCTCTGTATCCTGCACTCCTGCCTTCTCGGCGAGAGTATTGAGCGTTGCTGTGTATGTTGCATGGTGCTTGGAATAATGCGTTTCCATAGTAAGTGCATCGATTGCGGGTTCAAGCGCATCATATGCGTAAGGTAATTTGTACTGTTCGAACATATTGCTCCTCCTATATTGTTTATAAAAAGAAACTTACGGACACACAAGTCCGCTTAAAGCATGGTGAAATGTCTCCTTTATCCGTGTTTAACCATTACAAAACATTAGTTTTCCGGGCCGGTTGACATCCGTTATGAATTATAATAATCTGTAACCAACATTTCCGTTGTTATGACAACATATTCGGATTTAAATCAGGCCAAGTTACGGAGGCGTTATGAATACGTTTTTTTTGAGTAAAACTCCCTTATTTCATGGGATTTCAGAAGAAAATATAACAGATCTGCTTGCATGCCTTAACGCAAGGGAGCACACATATAATAAGAACGAAGTGATCATCCGTGCCGGAAATCCGACCAAAGATATCGGTCTTGTAGTTTCGGGAAGTGTCAACCTTGTTGTCAATTTCTACTGGGGTGATACCCACATCTTCGGCCACGTTGAGACAGGGGCGATATTTGCTGAAAACAGCGCCGCAATACAAGGTAAAGAATCCATGTATGACGTTGTAGCAAGCGAGCCGTGCATTATCCTGTTTCTCTCCATGGAAAACCTTATCACAACATGCTCGAATAATTGCCCTCACCACCTGAAACTGATCCACAATCTGCTGAGCATATGCGCACAAAAAAACCTGGAACTCTCAAGCAGAATGATGCATACCGCACCAAAATCTCTCAGAGCCAGGTTACTTTCCTATCTTTCCGAACAGGCTATGATAAACTGCAGCTCGCACTTCACGATCCCTTTTAACCGTCAGCAGCTTGCGGACTATCTTGCCGTAGACCGAAGCGCCCTATCAAACGAACTGAGCAAAATGCAGCGCGACGGGCTCATCACAGTGAAGAAAAACGAGTTTACGTTAAGTCAGGTTTTTACAACCTCTCACACTTGAATTTCATATTCCCGTGACCGTCGGTTTCGAGGATGACATATGATGCAAATCCGTCACGCGGCCGTGAAATACTTCCGGGATTAACGACGTAACGGCCGTCTTTCTCAATCAGTTTTTGCATATGCGTGTGACCGAAAAGAACCACGTCATAGCCGTTATCAATAGCAAAATCCATCATTGCCGTGTCACTGAAATACGGAAGCCGGTGACCGTGCTCGATATGGATTATTTTCCCTTCGATATTCAGATTCACCGCGTCACGCTCCTGCGTAAACAGGTCACAATTACCGCTCACTCCGGTTATCTGAGCCCCAAGACAGCTCCTTATGTAGTCAAATTCCGAAGTACCGTCGCCGCAGTGTAGGATAAGATCTATCTTGCCGATCTTACCTCGCAGCATTTCTATATTTTCGGTTCTTCCATGCGAATCACTGATGATCAAAATACGCATAACATACCCACTGCTTCCTTCCAGCCTTTAAGAAGTTCCTCACGCTTTGACACGTCCATTTGCGGCTCAAATACCGTATCCGCTCCGGATCCGCCCAAAAGCTCGTCTTCACTCCAGAATCCTGTTGCAAGTCCCGCGAGATAAGCGGCGCCCATGGCTGTCGTTTCTATACATGCCGGACGGATCACACGCATATTGCTGATATCCGCCTGCATATGAAGGAGATAATCATTTGCTGCCGCGCCTCCGTCCACACGAAGAGCGCATTTTTCGTTCCCGGAGCTGCATTTTCCCGTGTCTTCTTTCATTGCGGCTACAATATCGTTTACCTGGTAAACAATAGCATCGAGCGCCGCGCGCACGATGTGATATTTGCTGACTCCGCGCGTGAGGCCCATGATGATTCCTTTCGCTTCGGGCTTCCAGTACGGTGCACCGAGTCCCGTGAACGCGGGCACGATGTAGCATCCGTTCGTGTCTGTCACTTTTTTCGCGAATTCCTCTGTTTGCGCCGATGAAGTGACAAGTCCGAGCTCATCCCGGATCCACTGTATAAGCGCTCCGCCCATAAATACCGATCCTTCAAGCGCATATGTGATCTTGCCGCCCATGCCCCACGCGATCGTGGTTACGAGCCCGTTTTCAGAGCGCACAGGCGTTTCTCCCGTATTCATCAAAAGGAAACATCCCGTTCCGTACGTATTCTTGATGTCACCCACGCCAAAGGCTTTCTGTCCGAAAAGTGCCGCCTGCTGATCGCCTGCGGCTCCCGCAATTCTGACACTCCCGCCGGGGAGCAGCCCCGGAGCCGTTTCTCCGTATATTTCACTGTTTCCTACAACTTGCGGGAGCATGTTCATCGGGATATTCAGGATTCCGCAGATTTCCTCATCCCATTTGAGTGTGTGAATGTTAAAGAGCATCGTTCGGGATGCATTACTGAAATCGGTCACATGCCGCGCGCCCTTCGTCAGATTCCAGATAAGCCAGCACTCGACTGTTCCGAAAAGGAGTTCCCCGCGTTCGGCCCGCGCCCTGACGCCTTCGACATTATCGAGGATCCATGCAAGCTTTGTTGCGGAAAAATAAGGGTCAAGGACGAGTCCGGTCTTATCCCTGAAAAGCTCTTTGTACCGGGCAAGCTCCTTGCAGAACTGAGCCGTGCGCCTGCACTGCCAAACAATCGCGTTATAAACGGGTTTTCCGGTCGTTTTATCCCAGACTATTGTTGTTTCGCGCTGATTCGTTATCCCGATGGCATCGATGTCGGAAGCGGTAAGGCCCGCTGCCTTCATAGCCTCGCGCGCAACCGTCAGCTGCACCGACAGGATTTCCTCCGGGTCGTGCTCAACCCACCCGGGCTGCGGGAAATACTGCGTGAACGGCTTCTGTGCAACGCCTGCCACCGCCCCCGCACGGTCGAAAATTATAGCCCTCTCCGATGACGTCCCCGCGTCAAATGACATTACATAATTCCCCATTTTTTCTCTCCTTCTCCGTTTATGACCCACTACCCCCGTCTCTTTGGTCGGGCCGAAGGCTCAACCGTTTCCTTGCGCCGGTCTCGGCATGACCCACAACCCCCCAAAAAAAGGGTTTACGGTAAGAACTTACCGGAAGCGAGGTAAATGTCATACCACTCTTTATGGGTAAGATCGGCCTTGCAAGCGTCGCAGATGTCCGTCAGGTGCGCAGGGTTCATTGTGCCGACGATTGCCTGCATTTTTGCGGGATGACGAAGTATCCATGCAATTGCTACGGCCGTTTTTGAGATTCCGTATTTTTCGCCAA
>JAILPE010000018.1 GCA_024699645.1 Lachnospiraceae bacterium | reverse complement strand
TTTTGGATATTACCGAGATCCATGCTGTTGTTCGGATCTAAGTTTGCTATGTAATTACCTGTTTGATTAATACTTTTCATTTCATTATATCCCTGAAAAGTTGAAACCGTGGAACGGGCTGTAATAAAAACAATATAATCACTCAGAAAAAACAATAACAGCACACTGATCACGATCAATATCTTTCGAAAAAAAATCCTTGTTATAAAGAACTTAAATATTTTCAAGCTTGCTCACCATCCTTGAACTGATCAATATATACAGCAAAAAAACAAAAGACAGATAAATGTTATTAATTACGCATATCTCTGCAACGGCAGAGATTATCATTGCTATTGCAACAGCCATTCCCAATATCACAAGACATTCGGCAATGTACCTGAAGGTAGCGGAGAATATTGTATCGCCGACAAGAACCCTGCAATATATCTCTGTTTTTTTCCTTTTAAGCATTTGGTAATGGTTGATCGCAACGATAAATGAAAGTAAAAGCATGATCCAATCCTGATGGTCATAGAATTGCTTTAAAAATGACTGCAAAAGATCGGATTCTATTTCTATTTTTTTTGAATGATCAAACAGTATATTTAACCCAAAACAAAGTGCATAAAAGCCAAACAATTCAAATCTGTCGGTAAATCTAAACAAAGATTTCTTCATAGCCTGCCTCATAGTGTTGTTTTTATGTATATTATGGAAAAGCATGTGAAATCACCCGACTAAGATGCATTCTGCATAATTAATATATCCAAAGGGGATTATAACTAAATAAATGTATTTTATATGTTCAAAGTATAGCCAATCCGGAAAAATGATCAGCCGTGGTTCCAATTGAATTTTGTTGTATATTCGTCACCCCAGTGAAATAAATCGTCCCAGACGGAGCCTTCAACTCTCCCGTTATAAGCAGTTTTTGTAAGAAGGACTACTCCGTTTCTGGAGTATGTAAAAGATGCCCAACTGTAGCCTGAACCGGGATAATTCCATGCGGCACCATTATATAGGATTTGCAGAACTTCCTCAGAGGACGCTCCGTTTAATTCATTGCCGAAAGAATATGCGTATGCAGCGGTTCCAAAGCTCAATGTAAGTGTTAAAGCAAGAAGTATAGCAAGTATTTTTTTTCTGAATTTTGATTTTGCCTTCATTTTGTACCCTCCATATATACAGTTATAACCCCCTGATGAGAAATAAATGCTCCCGCCAAACAGAGCCGAGGCTCTTTATTGATTTGTTAACCGGTCGCAAAACTAAAATATACTATCTGTTTGCTGTTGTCAATGATTATTTGATACACCGTAATATTGACACACGAAAATATTCTGTTATTATATGGTTGGAAGGAAGATAATAATGGCAAATAAAAATAATTTTATAAACGGAATAACTGAATTACTTGTTTTGTTTTTTTTGAAACAAAGAGATTATTATGTATATGACATTACGAAAATGATAACTGATTTATCGGAAGGCATGCTCGTAATTTCCCAAAACACAATTTATACTGCAACGTACAAATTGGAAAGCGAAGGTAAAATATCGGAGTATTCAAAGCTGGTAGGTCGAAAACGGATGAGAGTATATTACCATATAGAACCATCCGGTCTTCAATATTTGGACGAAATACTGCTAAACTATCAGAACACCACGTTCGGCATCACAAAAATATTTACCAATATCAGCGAAAGGCAGATCCCTGAAAATGAATGATTCCCTCTCTAAAAAATACCTTAGTGAAGTAAAATTGTTATTTCCGATTTTGCGTAAGGAAGAAAAAACTTATTTAAGGAAAATGAGGCATAATATCGATGATTACTGTGAGAACAGCTCGGTTCAGTCGATTGATGATATTTACAATGAATTCGGAAAACCACAGGATGTGGTAAATGATTATTTTTCTATGATGGATGTCTCATCATTTATCTCAAGCGTTCGCTTCCGAAAAATATTGAAACGTGTTATATGCTTTATTTGCGCGGTAACACTTATTATTATTTGTATTCATTGCCTGATACTCTATCAGGAACATGAAGCTTTTTTGCGGCAGGAAGTAGTTATTATAGAAAAAAATATAACAGAACCATAGGAGGACATTTCATGAGAACTGTAAAAAAGTTTGTTTTATCAGTTATAACTGCAATATCATTGATTCAGATTCCAATATCTGCTCACGCGGAAACACTGACATCTGTATCTGCGGTGGCTCGGCTGAAAGGCTATCATATTGAAACAGTTGTATCGGAAATGCGTCAAGCGCCCTTATTAAATCGGGCATCAGCGAGATATGCAAATTATGTTACAAGAACAAAGACTGCGCGCATGAAAAATGCAGATGGTGATGTCATGTGGCAAGTTTCGGTAACTGCTACATTTCGGTATGACGGATCATCTGCCACATGTGTATGGTGCACAGATTCGGCTACTGCTTTTGGAAGCAATTGGAGCATCCAAAGCAGTTCTAGCAGCTGGAGTGGGAATTCTGCAACAGCTACAGCCAACGTTATAGAATACGGAATTGATGGCATCTCTCATTCTTTTTCTTATTCTGTGACAATTGAATGTAGTGCTTCCGGAACAGTATCGTAATTTCCATTGTTTTATCTGCATGGAAGATGTATTTCACCTCAATATCCGTCAAATCAGACGGATATTGGGGTTTTTTACTGCTCGTTTTGTGAAAACATGAAACAAAAAGCGGCTGTATACATTGAAAAAAAAGTATATAATTACAATGGATAAGTCGGAAGGAAAGTGTTAAGCGTTTACCATGAAACTGTCCAACAAGGACCAAAAGAAAAATGAACCCAAAATGATATAGAGGAGTCCAACATGAAGATAGTTATCGTTGATGATGATAAGCTTGTATCCCTTTCGCTGAGAACCATTCTCGAAGCGAGTGGAGATATTTCGGTATGTGCGACGGGAGACAATGGCAATGCCGCTATAGATCTGTATGAGGAATATAAGCCGGATGTAATGCTTCTTGATATCAGAATGGGTTCGGGAAGCGAAGCTACAGGGCCGGAAAAGAACGGACTCGACAGCGCCGAAGAGATATTAAGGCGTGATCCCGATGCGAAAATACTTCTTTTGACGACCTTTCAGGACGATGAGTACATAATCCGGGCAATCAGGCTTGGTGCCAAGGGATATATCTTAAAACAGAATTTTGAGTCGATCGCGCCTGCTCTTCGGGCAGTTCATAACGGACAGACGGTATTTTGCGATACGATCATGGATAAGCTTCCAACGCTTATGGCCATAGACCATAAAGCGACAAAATCCGTTAAGTATTCGGACTATGGCCTTACCGACCGTGAGTTTGACATAGTACGACTTGTTGCGGAAGGTTACAGCAATAAGGAGATTTCTGACGAACTCTTCCTTTCGGAGGGAACGATCAGAAATTATATATCTGTTATCCTGGAAAAGCTTGAGCTGCGTGACAGGACGCAGCTCGCCGTTTTCTTCTATAAAAATCTGCAGTGAAATCTTTGTTTTGTACTCATAACCATAACGCCCAAAATACCCTCATTACCGGTTTGTCCGGTAATGAGGGTACATATCAAGTATAGAGGCAGGGGTGGGAGATTATTTCAAATTAGTCATGAACGAATCAACAACCATTTTTATAAGTCCTCTGTCATAATAAAGTATGTATGGGTCTCCGGAAAGATGACGAACCGATTGTATCTGTGAGTTTGTTATCATGTTGTTGTATTCTGCCATCCAATCCACACCGTAAGGCTTGCCTTCTTTGATCGAATTGGTCACGAGGAAGACTGCGGGCAGATCCTCAGGCAGGGTAAAGTCCATGACCGATAAACAGTTTTTGTAGCTGTAACGCTGTTCTTCAAGATGTGCACCCTGATGGTAGTTTGTTATGAACATTTCCTCCATTACGGGAATGTATTCCACGTGAGAAGAGCGTATGAAGATCTGATCGTACGGAGGGGTGCTCACGTATCCGAGTTTGCTCTCGATGATTCTTTCGAGTCCCATTATGTTCATATATCTGTCCATGTACCAGGAGTATTCGTCGGTTGAACTGTAGGTCCCGCCGAGCAGACGGGGACCTACCTCGGGAACGGCGGAGTCAAGACCTATCATAGCGACAACGCCTTCAGGATATTTCTCGATGTACTTATAGGCGTATAAGCCCGAGATCACATGAGGCATAAGAACGATATTGTCTTTGATATTAAGTCCGTCAAGCGTTCCTTTGATAATGTCGGCATAGAAATCGGAAGTTCTCTCGTCTTCACAATCCTCGCTGTAGCCGGTACCGGGAAAATCAATGACGACAACGCGGTACGTGGAAGCGAGCATGTCTGCGGTCGGCTTTAAATGAACTGTCGAGCAGGGGAACATATCGGAGCTGAGGATGACTATGGTGTGTTCTCCTTCGCCGGTCATGTAAACGGCCACATCGGTTCCGTTTACGTCGACGGTCGTTATGTATTTGTCTCTGAATTCTTTTATCTTTGCCTGAGCATCTTCTGAAGAGCCCGAGCGATTAAATGCAAAGAGGACGGTAACCAGGACGAAGATTCCGGCAACGACCAATATAAACTTTTTAATGTCGTGTGTGAATTTCCTGAATCCGGCGGAACGTATGTAAAGATAGACCAGGAGATCGCACGCTTTTTTCAGCACAAAGGCTGACGCGGTGGAAACGGCAAATACAACGATCACATATAAAACAATATTGTTGATGTGCATTACCGGAGCAATTGAATCATCAAGGAAATGATGACCGAATACCTGAACAAAGAGCCCGTGGATCATATAAAACTCAAGGGTCATGCTGCCGAAGAAGGAGAGAACTTTTTGGAGCTTGCCTTCCGCGGGCACCTTGCCGGTAGCATCTTTGGTTTCGGAAGTGCCGCCGGAGAGTTCGGCAGGGGCTTCTTTGGCGGGTTTTGTGGTTTTAACACAGATAGCGTAAATAAGCAGCGAAAAGCAGGAGCACGCCACAATCTGAAGTATCACCTTTAAGAAATTAAGGAGACCGTAGTTGCTCATACCGATCGCGCTGTATATGGGATCTGCGAATTCGGATAATGCGAAAGTGGCTGAAAAGATCAGTGACAAGAGAGCGAAATGCACTGACTTCGGCTTGATTTCCCTGTCGGCAAAGTAAAGACCGAGAAGGAAAACGGGCGAAGCGTTGAACCACCAATTACCTTTGACCAGAATGTAGCAGATTATACTGTATCCGAGTATCCAAAGCGCCATGAGAAGCAGAGAATACTTTTTCTCTTTTCTGTAAAACAGGAAGAATCCGAAATACAGGATAATGATCGTGTATATGAACCATGAATAAGGGTTGAGAGGAAGGCTCAAAGCGCCGTTAAGAACGCGGACAATGAACCAGATCACTTCCGTAAAGACAAACACCATAAGTATCCTGTTCAGGCGTTTGACCAGGAAACCCTTAAAATAGTTTTCTTTGCTGCGCATACTTTTTACAAGTCCGTATCCGGAGCAAAAGAAGAAAAAGGCCACGAGAAGGTATCCGATGGGGACAAAAGGCTCAAGTCCGTGAACCCTTATCCCGGAAGGGAGCCACGGAGCTGAAATCTTCTGGCCAAGGTGATGAAGCATAATTAGGATTGAAAAAATACCGAGAATGTTTTTTGATTTCTTAATGCTCATGTTATCACTCCTGCATTCACCGTCACAGGTTCTGAAAGCACCCCGCGACTTAATGTTTATGTAATAACAATAGATAGTCTCACAGAGTTTTTATATCAAAATATTTTGATTTATGTTAAAATCTTTTTATAATCGACGAGTATACCGGCAATTCACAATGACCGTCTTGAGGGGACAATATAGGCGTTAAAAAAGGAGTTTTGATATGGGAAAGAACGACGAAAGCCTGATAGGGTTTGAGGAGATCAACAGGTTACTCCATGATAATGCAGAGGTCGGATTTAAACACACGACGTACCGCGAGGAATCGGAGAGGTTTCATCTCCTTTTAAACGGGGATTACAGGGCGGTCGACGAGTCTGCAAAGCTTATGACGTCGAACATGCAGGGGACACTCTCAAAAGATCCTCTTCGAAATGCAAAATACCTTTTTGTCGTAAATACCGGACTCGTTACAAGGTATCTGATCGAAGGCGGGATACCCCAGGAAAAGGTCTATGCTACAAGTGATCTGTATATTCAAAAGGCGGACATGGCGAGAACGATCGACGAGATCAACAATCTTAATCGTGAGCTGTGGAAGTTCTGTGTTGAGCTTGTGAGGAAACATTTAAAATCGAAGCGATATTCGAAAGCGGTGTATCTTTGCCTCGATCACATCGATACACATTTCAATCAAAAGATCACACTGAAAGATCTTTCCGAACGTACCGGACTGAATTCCTGTTATCTGGCAACTTTGTTCAAAAAAGAGACGGGAGTAAGTTTCGGGAACTATCTAACGGATTACCGTATCGATGTATCGAAGGCGCTGCTGACAAAATCGAGTTATTCGTATTCGCAAATAGCGTATTCGCTTGGATTCTGCTCACAGAGCCGCTTCACACAGGTGTTTCGAAAGCGCACGGGACTGACTCCGAAGCAGTACCGAATGAAGATCTATAACAACGATCTTTTCGGGACTTGATCACCGAAGAATGACAAGCAGAAATCGGCACGATGAGTGAAATCTTATAGGATGTGACAAATGTCACATCCTTTTTGTGATTCGGGTAACTTCAGTTAAGAAGGCTTAAGCGATATAACATTATCATAAAAGTGCGGTAAAATGACCGTGCCGGAAAGGTCCTGTTCGCAGGAACCGGTTTAAAACAAAGAACGGCGAAACTAAAAGCCGGGCATTATGTCAGGAGGTTTTAAATGGAATACGCAGTAGAAGTTGAGAAACTTGTAAAAAGATACAAAGAGCTTGTTGCTCTCGATCATTTTGACATGACCATCAGGGAGGGCGAAATTTTCGGACTTCTCGGTCCGAACGGCTCGGGAAAGACCACTACGGTCAACTGCATTCTTTCCCTTCTTAAGTATGATAAGGGCGAGATCCGTGTCTTCGGGAGAGAGATGAAGCCCTCCGACTATGAGCTCAAAAAGCAGATCGGCGTGGTCTTCCAGGAGGTTGCGGTTTTCGACGAGCTGACGGTCCGTGAGAATGTGGATTATTTCTGCGGGCTGTACGTGAGCGACAAGGCCACGAGAAAGCAGTACGTTGAAGACGCGATCAGGTTTGTCGGCCTTGAGAACTACGAGAAGTTCGTGCCCGGCAAGCTTTCGGGCGGACTCCTGAGGCGCCTCAACATAGCCTGCGGTATCGCTCACAAGCCGAAGCTCATCTTCTTCGATGAGCCCACAGTTGCGGTCGACCCCCAGAGCCGAAACAACATCCTCGAGGGCATCATGAAGCTGCGCGACATGGGAGCAACGATCGTTTACACCTCCCATTACATGGAAGAGGTTGAGCAGATCTGCGACAGGATCCTCATCATGGACAAGGGCAGAGCCGTAGCGACAGGCACGGCGGAAGAGCTCAAGAACATGACCAAGAACCGTGAGACCATCACACTTGAGACCGATTCGCTCGGCGAGGAAGACCTGAAGGTCCTCAGGGAGCTCCCTCACGCATATGACCTCAAGTACGAGAACGGCCTCCTCTCAATCTCATACAGCGCAGGCCGCAACAACCTCGTCAGAGTTGTAAATTACCTTCAGGAGAAGGACATCGCATTTACAAACGTTCATTCCAAGGTACCGACACTTAACGACGTGTTCCTTGAGATCACCGGAAAGGAGCTGAGGGACTGATGCTGCACAGCCTTAAATACGCATTTATCACAACGGTCAAGAATAAGAACACATTTGTTTGGACCTTCATCTTCCCAATCGCTCTTTCAACGTTTATGTTCCTCTCCTTCGGTAATGTTTATAAGGATGAACTTGTAATGAGCAGCATTTCCGTTGCGGTTGAAGAAGGTGACGAAGAAACCGAAAAATCCGTGCAGAGCTTCCTTGAGGGGGCAAAGCAGAGTAACGGTGATCCGTATTTTGAAGTTCAATTGTTAAGTAAGGAAAGAGCTAAGGAGGCTCTTGAAAACGGAGAGATTTCCGCGATCGTTACCACGGATAAATTGATCCCCGGTGTGGTTGTTAACGGGAACGACTTCAAGGAAGAGATCGTGATCACAGCCATGAACGAGTACTTAAAGTATCAAAAAACGGTAGCCGGATTTGCTGCCGATATAGCGAAGAACGGATTTGTTGATGAGAACGGCAACCGCGTTTCTCCCGAAGATCTGACTCCTGAAAAGATGGCGGAAGTGTCAGCCGCAATCATTGCCCAAATGGCAGAAATTGAGACGGATGAGACTTTCTTTGAGGAAGAAAGCCTCGCAAAAGGACCCCAGAATGTGTACAACAATT
>JAILPE010000064.1 GCA_024699645.1 Lachnospiraceae bacterium | reverse complement strand
GGAAAGCTGTGTACGGCGACACTGCCATTATCGCCGGGTTGAGCTTTGAAGCGATGGTCAGATACTACGGGGCGTCGGCCCTTATCGGTTACCTTACGATGGACTTTGCGGACTGGAATCTGCAGATGCTCATCAGGACCGGAAAGTTTTTGACCTTTGTTTTGCGTCCCATTCATCACAGACGATTTGCGCTTGAGCAGAAGCTCGGACACAGAGTTCTCGGCATCATCTTCGAATTTATTCCCTGCCTGCTTATCCTGACGCTTCTGTTCGGGATAGACATGAGGCCGGAGAATCCTGGCTGGACGATCCTCTCGATCGCGATTACGTTCCTGATGAATTTCTATGTGAATTACACACTCGGAATGACGGCGTTTTTCCTTGTAAACGCCCAGGGAATAAGGGTTGTTTACCAGCTGCTCGCAAACGTTCTTTCCGGCGCGCTTATCCCCATCAACCTTTTCCCAGAAGCAGTCCGCAAAATCATGATGTTCCTGCCGTTCCAGTACACGAATTACGTGCCGGCGATGGTCTGGACGGGCGGCAACGATATCGGCGGCTTCGGCTCATCGGTTCCGGAAGCGGTCATGTTCCAGGGGATCGCGCTCGTGATCATGATGGTGGTAAGCGAGATGTTCTACCGGATCTCTATCCGAAGATTTACGGCGGTCGGCGCGTGAGAAATCCGAAATGGGCAGAGCCGGCGACTCTTTCCGGTTTCGAGGAGACCCCGCAGAAAATATATGGGCCGGGTTAAAGAGGAACGGCTGCATTAGATAAAAAGTTTAGGAGGATGAACCGTGAGATTTAAGGTATATCTTGCCTGTATAAAAACAGCATTTGTAAGGGCGACGGCCTACAGAACGGATTTTTTGCTGTCGACGATAATTACGCTGCTTTCAAATATATTGTTCCCCATCGTAACCATCGTTATCTACGCGAACGGGCTTGAATTCCCGGGCTGGACGATGTGGGAGGTGCTTGCGCTTCAATCGATATTCTCGATGTCAAACGGCATTGCCTCTATGTGCCTTTCGTCGGTGCTTTGGGCGACGATGGACCACGTGCGGGGCGGAAGCTTCGAAACAGTCCTGTTAAAGCCGGTTTCACCGCTCTTTTACATAGTGACTACAAACTTTTCACCCTCGCAGGTCGGGCTGTTTGTCGGTGGCCTTGTGGTTCTTATCGTATCGCTTGTAAATACGGGAGTTTCGGGAATTTGGGGCGTCCTAAGTGCGTTCGTGCTCTTTATCGGCGGAATAATCGCGAGTGCGGGATTCTACCTCATCATGGCGGCAATCAGCTTTATCTGGGTTGGCAATTCGAGACTTGATGAGATATCGTCGAGCATCACGAGTTTCGGAAATTATCCCATAGGGATTTTCAGCAAAGGTCTCGGAATCGTCATTTCCTTTGTTGTACCTGCGGCGATGATAGGGTCGCTCCCGGCACAGGTGCTTCTTAAGGGCACCGAACCGCTTTATTTCCTCGGACTTATCCCGTGCGGACTTGTGTTCACGTTCGGAATATGGATATACAACAGGATGATACGCAGATATGAGGGAGTCGGAGGCTGAAAAAGACGGACAGGCCGGATGAGAAGCTGAGAGACGAAACGGGAGCCTGAAAAAGACGGACAGGCCGGCAGAGAGGCTGAGAGACGAACCGCACTATGACATTCCATGGAGGAAGAGATAAATGGGAATCATAAACGTTAAGAATTTAAGGAAAATATATACAACATATAAACGCAGCGAAAAGGGCTTTTTTGCAAGTTTCTTTAAGCGTAAAAAGATTGAGGTCAGGGCTGTTGACGGTATTGACTTTGAAATAGAGAAGGGCACGATCGTCGGTATGCTCGGCCCGAACGGCGCCGGAAAATCGACGACCATAAAGATGCTGTGCGGTGCGCTTTTCCCGACGGAGGGCGAAATTGAAATCATGGGATACTCGCCGGCAAAAGACAGGGCAAAGTATGTGAAACGCATCGGTGCAGTGTTCGGACAAAAGTCGCAGCTTATCTTCGACATTCCGCCCGCAGACAGCTTTGCGATGAATAAAGCTATCTACGGCATTCCCGATGACGTTTATGAGGAGCGTCTCGGCGAGATGACAGAACTTTTCGGGATAAAGGATGTGATCCACAAGCCTACGCGTGTGCTTTCCCTCGGAGAGAGGATGAAATGTGAGATCGTAATGGCTATGCTGCACGATCCGGAGGTCGTATTCCTCGATGAGCCCACCATCGGCCTTGATGTTATTGCCAAAGCGACGATAAGGGATACAATAAAGAAGATGAATCAAAAGGGTGTGACCTTTATTCTGACAACGCATGACCTCGGAGATGTTGAAGAGCTTGCCGAGAGGGTTATTGTTATCAATCACGGAAAGAAGATCTTTGATGACAGCTTAAAGAGTCTAAAGCTTCTTCTCGGAAATAAAAAGATAGTTGATGTTTCGCTTGCGGTGCCGTTTGAAGGCGACTCCATAGACGGCATGAGCGTTAATAAAAATGATGACGGGACTAAGATCTCTGTCGAGCTCGATCTTGATAAGACCGAGGTAAAGGAGTTCCTTTCGGTACTCGGAAAGTCAGTCGATTTTACCGATATTGAGATCAGGGAATTACCTATGGAGGAGATCATTACCAGATTATATACTGAATGAGATAAGCAGGCATACCGACAGCAAAAAGAGGAATTATGAACAAAAAGAAATTGATAGGCAATATACTGCTGTTATTTACCGCGATTATATGGGGAACGGCTTTCGCTTTTCAACGCGAGGGAATGGAGTATATCGAGCCGATTACGTTTACTGCATCGAGAATGACGCTTGCGGCGGTTGTGATCGGTGTGGTTTCACTTGTAAATAAAGGTGATGGAACACAACAAGCAGATAAAAGAAGGAATACAAGGGTAACGGTTATCGGAGGTATCTGTTGCGGACTGTTCTTAACTTTAGCTACTTTCTTTCAACAGGCGGGCATCGTCTACACGTCTGCCGGGAAAGCCGGATTTATCACTGCACTTTATATTCTTTTTGTCCCGATCCTGAGTATGTTTATTCTGAAGAAACGAAGCGGATGGCTTGTTTGGGCCGCAGTTGTTTTGGGACTTGTCGGAATGTATCTTTTATGCATGACAGAAGGTTTCAGCCTTTCGTTCGGTGACGGCCTGGTTTTCATATGCGCGATCCTGTTCAGCGGTCACATTATGTGCTGTGATCATTTTGCAAAAAGGGCAAACCCGTTAAAGCTCTCTGCACTGCAGTTCCTTACTTCAGCCGTAGTTTCGTGGATCGTGGCATTTATCGCGGAAGATCCCGGGATCGACAAGATAATGTCCGCTTTGATACCGATCATATACTGCGGGCTTGTTTCGGGCGGGATCGGATACACGCTCCAAATGGTTGCGCAGAAGTACACGGAACCGGCGGTTGCATCTCTTTTGATGAGCCTTGAATCGGTGTTTGCGGTCATAGGCGGAGCGATCATTCTGGGTGAACGTATGAGTGGACGTGAGATCATAGGTTGTATTGTGATGTTTGTTGCCATAATAATGGTTCAGATTCCGGAGTTCTCAAACGGCAGGCATTCGACCGGGTGATCATCGGTTTATTGCCGTGGCAGTTCAACCGACCGGGTGATCATCGGTTTATTTCCGTGGCAGTTCAACCTTATTGACAATTCTTCCGCCACAACATATAATACCGAGTAGTTTCGGCGATGAAGATGTGTAAGTAGTATCTTTGAAACACTCCGACAGAGAGTCGCGTCACGGGCTGAGAGCGCGGCGGAGAAAGCAGAGACACGAATTTCAGCATCAGAGCCTTTCCGCGAAAACAGAAGACGGATCGAGGAACCGCATTTGGCAAAGTTTTTTCTTGGAAGCGGGATCCGTCCCGGATGGTTAAGCGGGATGCAGGCGCAGCATTACGGCGCGACAGAGTGCGGATGAGGTGTTTTTAGAGTGCCGGCAGGAAGAACGTGATCTATATACAGTGACCGCTCACGGCTCAGAAAAGTACAGCGTCCGAAACAGGGTGGTACCGCGGATAATTATTCGTCCCTTCAGGAATATTCCTGAGGGGCTTTTTTGTTTTATAAAGATCCCGGCATACAGACGGTTGGGTGAACGGACATCGAGCGGACTTGTACGCGAGATGACCCCTCGCACTGAACATGAGAAACATTTAAGGAGGAACGATCATGGATATGAACGAACTGACAGCGAAACTCTCGGCCATAAAGGACGAAGTTCTTGCTGACATCAAGGACCTTGCAAGCTCAAAGAGCGTTTACGAGTACAAGAAGGGGATAATGGACCCCAAGGCCGGTAAGATCGGTACGCTTATGCGCGAAATGGGCAAAATCCCGAACGAACTCAAGGCAGAGTACGGAAAAGCGGTAAACGAGATCAAAAACTGGGCTGCCGAGCGTTTTGACGAGCTTGACGCAAAGCTTAAGGAAGCTGAAATGCGCGCAAGGTATGACAGCGAGAAGATTGACGTTACGCTTCCCGCCAAGAAGCAGGTGAAGGGCAACCTTCATCCCAACACACAGGTAAGAAATCAGATCGTTGATATCTTTGGATCGATGGGCTTTGAAATCTATGAAGGAACGGAGATTGAGACCGATCATTATAACTTCACGGCTCTTAACACTCCCGCCGATCACCCCGCAAGGGATATGCAGGATACATTTTATCTTTCACCCGAGTTCCTGCTCCGTACCCAGACATCTGCGGGCCAGATCCATGTAATGGAGAACAAGAAGCCTCCCATTAAGATCATTTCCCCCGGTAAGGTTTTCCGTTCCGACGATGATGCCACTCATTCGCCTATGTTCACCCAGATGGAGGGACTCGTTGTCGACAAGGGAATCACTCTTTGCGACCTTAACGGCATGCTTGACGAGTTCGTGACCAAAATCTTCGGCGCGGGCACAAGGACAAGACTTCGTCCTTCTTACTTCCCGTTCACGGAGCCTTCCGTAGAAGTTGACGTAAGCTGCTTCGAGTGCGGCGGCAAGGGCTGCAGACTTTGCAAGGGCACGGGCTGGATAGAGGTTCTCGGTGCAGGCGTAGTCAATAAGAAAGTTCTTGAGGGCTGCGGTATAGACAGCGATGTGTACAGCGGTTTCGCTTTCGGTATCGGTATCGAAAGAATTGCGATGCTCAAGTACGGCATCAATAACATAAAGATGCTCTTTGAATCGGATCTGCGAGTTCTCTCCCAGATTGATGACTAATGGAAAGGAAGGTTTTCTGATATGTTAGTACCGCTTAGTTGGTTAAAAGATTACGTAGATATAGATGTTACCGCTGATGAGCTTGAAGAAAAGCTCTTCTCATGCGGTTTTGAAGTAGAGGAAAAGCATGAAGTCGGCGAGGCGATAAGCAAGGTTGTTGTCGGACTTGTAAAGTCCTGCGAGCCCATCGAGGGCACACACCTTTCTCTTTGCAAGGTTGATAACGGTTCCGAAGAGCTCCAGATCTGCTGCGGCGCCGATAATGTGACTGCCGGCAAGAAGTTCCCCTTAGCGCTTATAGGCGCCACCGTTTATGCAACGGCTAAGGACCACAAGACAATCGAGGGCGTTATGACCATCGGTCAGGGAAAGCTTCGCGGCTATGATTCGTTCGGTATGCTCTGCTCGGGAACCGAGCTCGGCGTAAGCGAGGACATGTACCCGGGTGCAGGCTACAACGGACTCCTTGTTCTACCCGATGATGCACCTGTCGGAGCAGACGTTAAGCCGATCCTCGGTCTTGATGATTATATTTTCGATATTTCCATCACCGCAAACAGACCCGACTGCCAGAGCATCTTCGGTATCGCAAGAGAAGTTGCTGCGGTTCTCGGCAAAGAAGTAAAAACACCCGATCTTTCGTACACACCTTCGGGTGAGACGATTGATTTTAATGTTACCGTTGAGGCTCCCGATCTTTGCCCCAGATACAGTGCTCATTACGTTTCGGACGTCCGGATCAAAGAGTCTCCGGCCTGGATGAGACGCAGGCTTGCGCTTGTCGGTTGCCAGGCAATCTCAAACATTGTCGACATCACAAACTATGTCCTCAAAGAACTCGGTCAGCCCATGCATGCGTTTGACTTTAGCTACTTGAAGGGCGGCCGTATCAATGTAAGACGCGCGGCGGACGGCGAGAAGATAGTGACTCTTGATGAGAAAGAGTTTTCTCTTACACACGACAACCTTGTAATCTGTGACGGTGAGAAGCCCGTTGCGCTTGCGGGAATCATGGGCGGTCTCAATTCAGAGATCCTCGATACGACCTCGGCCGTAATGTTCGAGTCCGCCAAATTCGCCCGCGACAACATCCGTAAGAGCTCACGTGCTCTCGGACAGGCTTCCGATTCGAGCGCAAGATACGCAAAGGGCGTCGATGAGTATGCTACCGTTATGGCCATGAAACGCGCCTTGCACCTTATCGAAGAGCTTGGATGCGGCAAGGTTTCGTCATCTCACTTCGATGTAAACACAGGAAATTCGGTTGAGCCCTCCAAGCTCACCGTCAGCATCAAAAAGGTTTGCGGCGTGCTCGGAATCACCGTTCCCGAGGCTGATATCAAGAGAATCCTTACGGGACTTTGCTTCGAGCCCGTAATCGATGGGGACAACCTCACAATCAGCATCCCCGCATACAGAGAGGACATGGAGTCTTATCAGGACGTAGCCGAGGAGATCATCAGAATGTACGGCTACAGCCACATCACTCCCACTCTCATGCCCACCGCACAGGTTACGCCGGGCGGACTCAGTCTTGCTCAGCGCACAAGCCTTAAGATTAAGAATGCGCTTTGCGCAGGCGGCGCTTATGAAGGAATCCATTACTCCTTCTTCTCGCCTTCCGACCTTGATCTTTTACGTCTTCCGGCCGATGCACCCGAGAGATTTGCGATCAAGCTCATCAACCCTATAAACATCGACCTTTCACTTATGAGAACAACTCTTGTTCCTCAGATGATCGCGGCGATGGCAAGAAACCAGAAGAGGGGAACTCTTTCGGGCAGGATTTTCGAGCTCGGAAACAGGTTCTTCGCAAAAGAGCTTCCGCTTAAGGAATACCCCGATGAGAGAGAAACGCTCTGTATCGGTGTTTTCGGCGATGAGGAGGACTTCTTCTCGCTTAAAGGTCTTGTAGAAAATGTTGCCGACGCACTTGATATCAGATTCGCGTATGATGCAAAAGAATATACATTCCTTCATCCCGGCAGGAGCGCGGCAGTTTCCTATGACGGCAAGGAAATCGGTCTTATGGGACAGGTCCTTTACGAGATAGCCGACGAGCTTGATGCGCGCGTGCCCATGTACGTTGCGCAGCTCGACATTAAGGCTCTTGAGGGCATATTCGGAAAGAAGCGCGTTTTCGCTCCTCTTCCGAAGTTCGCGATTGAGAAGCGTGACCTTGCGCTCGTTATGGATAAAGCCATCACGGCAGGCGCGGTTGAATCGGTTATTAAGGAAGCAAGCGCTTATGTGACTTTAGTAAGTCTCTTCGATATTTACGAAGGCGCTCAGCTGCCCGCAGGCAAGAAGAGCCTTGCATACAGCGTGGTATTTACTCCGGGAGATATGGAATTTACCGATGAAGTCATAAACGCTGAGGTAGATAAGATACTCGGGGCACTTAAAGATAAGTACGCAGTTGAACTCAGATCATGATATTATTACGGGAACGCGAAAAACGGTGCGTTCCCGTTCTTTTTCAGGTATAATGAAATATATTACGGGATGATTCACGTAATGTACAAAAGAAGAAAAGAAAGGGAATAATATGCGCATTGGCTCGGGATACGATGTACACAAGCTTGTCGAAGGCAGGGATTTAATACTCGGTGGAGTGAAGATTCCTTTTGAAAAGGGACTTCTCGGACATTCGGATGCCGATGTTCTCGTGCATGCCATAATGGATGCACTCCTCGGCGCAGCGGGAGAGCATGACATAGGATACCATTTCCCCGATACGGATGACCGATATAAGGGAATCTCGAGCATAAGGCTGCTTGAAGAAGTGATGAAGATCCTTTCGGCTAAGGGATACAAACCTGTAAATGTTGATGCTACGGTGGTGGCGCAGAAGCCGAAATTATTACCTTATATAGATGCGATGCGCGAGAATATCGCGTGTGCCATGGGAATTGAGGCGGATCGCGTCAATATCAAGGCAACGACGGAAGAAGGACTCGGTTTTACGGGCAGCGGAGAGGGAATGAAAGCGAGCGCGGTCTGTCTCATCGAATAAAGCGTGAACTATGCTTTACAGATTTTTGAGATATGATATAATGATTTACGTGAAAAAGATTCGCTTAGCAAAGCAATGGATTGTTAAAACGTGAAGTGTAAAATCGATTTTAACGATTTTGATGCAGTCATGAAATATGTTTTGTTTGCCTGAGGCAGGCGGACAGATTGTAATGACGGCATTTTGTATTATGGGCGGGAGAAAAGGATAGGAGAAATTATGAGACTAATTACAAGATCAGATTTTGACGGACTTGCATGCGGAGCACTTTTAAAGGAAGTCGGGATTATTGACAGCTGGAAGTTTGTTCATCCCAAGGACCTTCAGGACGGGCTTATCGAGATCACGGAAAACGATGTGCTTGCAAATGTTCCGTTCGTTCCGGGATGCGGATTGTGGTTTGATCACCACTCAAGTGAGTTTGAGCGTAATCAGCTTGAAGGAAAATATAAGGGAGAGAGCAGGATCACTCCTTCGTGTGCAAGGATCATATATGAGTATTACGGCGGAAGAGAGAGATTTCCCCAGTTCGATGATCTTATGGAAGCTGTTGATAAGGTAGATTCGGGCAATCTTACATATGATGATGTCATGAATCCCCAGGGTTGGATCCTTGTCGGATTCCTGATGGATCCCAGAACAGGTCTCGGACGTTGGAGACAGTTCACCATTCCGAATTATCTTCTTATGGAAAAGCTTATGGATGCCTGCCGTACTATGTCGACACAGGAGATCCTTGAGCTGTCCGATGTTAAGGAGAGGATCGAAGTATATAACGAACAGACAGAGAAGTTTGTAGAGATGGTTAAGGCTCATACCGTTACAAAAGGTAATGTTATCATTTCAGATCTTCGCGGAGTGGATCCCATCTACACGGGAAACAGATTCATGATCTACAGCCTTTACCCCGATCAGAACATTTCGGCATGGATCGTAAACGGCAAGGGCGGACGGGGATGTTCGGCAGCGGTTGGTTACAGCATACTTAACCGTACAAGTAATGTAGATGTCGGAGCGCTTATGCTCAGATATAACGGCGGCGGTCATAAGGCAGTCGGAACCTGTCAGTTCTCAGATGAAACCATGAAGACAGAGCTTCCCAAGATGCTTAACGAGCTTTGCGAGATGGCTAACAATTAAATGCAGATACTTGAGGAAGGAGGGGTTTCCCTCCTTCTTTGTTATTGGAGCACCGGTCGTTTAATCCTGTCACATAAGCGTCAGCACGGGGAAGGGAACCGGAAGGCTTGAAAAGAGCGGAAAGGAGAAAGCGGTGAAGGAAGGAAGTATTGAGGAGTTCAGACAGATCATTAAGGAAAGCAACAACATTGTGTTTTTCGGAGGAGCCGGAGTATCTACGGAAAGCGGGATACCTGATTTCAGAAGTGTCGACGGATTATATAATATGAAGTATGATTATCCGCCCGAGACGATTATCAGTCATTCGTTCTTTAAGGCGCGTCCCGATGAATTTTACCGTTTCTATCGGGATAAGATACTTCTTTCGGGGATAGAACCCAACACGACTCATAAGGAACTCGCGAAGCTTGAGGCGATGGGTAAGCTCAAAGCTGTAATAACGCAGAATATTGACGGACTTCATCAAAAGGCCGGAAGTAAGAACGTATATGAGATCCACGGAACGGTTGCATCCAATACGTGTATGAATTGCGGAAAGAAATTTGACGGACAGTATATGATCGATGCGATAGATAATGGAGTTAAAAAAGGTTACGCCCAAGGCCACGGCCGTTCCTCGGAAAGCGGTAGTGACGATGCGGAAGAGGGCAGGGGCCCGGCTCTCGAAAAGGACGGAAGAAAGTATTATCTTCCGCTTTGCGATAAATGCGGAGGACTGATCAAACCCGATGTCGTTCTTTATGAGGAAGGCCTTGATGACTACATTTGGGACTGCTCGAGAAGGTTTATTTCAGCGGCGGATGTTCTGATCGTAGCCGGTACTTCACTTGTTGTATATCCCGCTGCGGGCCTTGTAAATTATTATAAGGGAAATAAGCTGATCCTTATTAATCTTTCGGAAACCCCGTTTGACGGGGAAGCTGACATGGTACTTCACAAAAAGCTCGGCGAAGTATTTGAAGGATTATGTGACAGGATTTCGTGAATTTTGTGATTGAGAATAACTTATGAACCACTCGGTAATCAGATTACCGAGTGGTTCCGTTTATAATCCTATAATAACCGAACAAAGATAACGATTGACAAACGATAATTAAATGGAAATATCACGATATGCAAAATATAATATTGCCAATAGGAAAAATGACAAAAAATAATAGGCAAATATCAAGATAAAAACATAAAACAGATTGACAACATGCAAATTTGATGTTAAATTATAGGAAATCGACAATTTATTCCAAGTCAGGAGGTAAATATATGAAGTTAAAGACCTTGAGTTCACGAATTATAATATTCGTTGCTGTTATTGCACTTGTAGGATGTATGACACAGGCGATAGTATCAACTGCAAGTATAATGAAAAATATGGAAATGGGCGCTGAGCAGTCTATGCAGGGCAGAGTCCAGTCCGCTACCGAGCTTCTTCAGGCTTGGGGCCAAACACAGTATGCATTTTTGGATGCGTATATTTCGGCTCCGGAGATGAAGGCGGTTTATCCCGTAGCGGCAAATGTTCCCGCAGATATACTTGCGACCGCTCAGAAGTATACCGAAGACTACGCAAAGATAATTCCGAACTTCGACAGTATGTGTTTCACCAATTATGACGGAACATGTATCATCCATGACAATCCCGGTATGGTTGGTTTCTCAAATCCTCCCGAAACAACGGAATTGCTTAAGTCGATATTCTTCCCTGAAGGCGGCTCAACGATGAAATCGATCACCGCGCTTGTATCACCTGCAACAAACCAGATTTCAATCCTTGTTACAGAAACTGTCTGGAACGCAGACGGAACACCTTCGGGATACGCAAGTATCACTCTTAACAGTGATGGATTCAATGGCATCCTCGATGCCGTTCAGATGGGTGGAAATCAGGTTGTTGTACTTACTTCACCGGCTGAGGAAGGAACTGCTACATATGCGTACTGCAATAATCATGAGAAGGCAACACTTGTGATCGAAGAGACTGAGATTCAGGACCTTTCCACTGCGTTTTATGATTATATAAATACTTCCAGGTTGATACAGATGGCGGAAACGATGACTCTTGAGCAGCTTGGACTTGAGGAGCTGCCCGTTCTCCCGGACCTTGCTATGGATAAGTTTGAACATTTTAAGGACAGCTCGGGAGAAAGACGCCTTAGTTACTACAAGTATATGCCTGAAGCAAACTGGCTTGTATACCTTGCGGTCGATGAAGACGCGGTATATGCGGAAGCGGCTTCAACTTCAAGAAACATAATGCTTATGGCAGCAGCTGCCTGCATCGTTATGATCGTGGTTATCTGGCTCGTTGTAAGATGGCTTACGAGACCTATCACTAAGGTTCAGGATGCACTCGTTAAAGTATCGAATCTCGATCTTTCCGAGAATAAAGAACTTGAGACGCTTCGTAAACGTCGTGACGAGGTCGGAAGGATTGCGAATGCTGCCGGAGACGTTACGAGCATGCTGCGTGATACGGTTGATGTCCTTAGAAACTGCAGTACATCGCTCAATAAGAGTAGTGAAGACCTTGAGAATACAACTAAAGAGCTTGTTCAGGTTACTGTTGACAATTCAGATACCGCAGACAGACTTTCATCCGGTGTACAGAGTACAAACTCTTCGATTTCGTCGGTTAACGATGAGATAAGCAAGATCCTCGGTCTTGTTAATGATGTAACGGGCAAGGTTAAGCTCGGAGAAGAAGATTCAACGGCACTCATTAAAGATACGAAGGCGATCAACGATAAGGTTTCCGAAGATATCAAGGCCAACAATGAAACTCTTGACACGGTTGTCAAGGATATGCAAAAGGCAATCAAGAGCCTTGAGGCAGTTGAAAAGATCAATGAACTTGTTGATGCGATCATGGAGATCACATCTCAGACCAACCTCCTTTCACTCAATGCTTCAATAGAGGCGGCAAGAGCCGGAGAATCCGGACGTGGATTCGCGGTTGTTGCGGATGAGATCGGAAAACTTGCCGAGCAGTCTCGTCAGACAGCCGAAGATATCCAGGTTATCGTCGGAGACAGTAACAGTGCGGTCAATATGGTTCGCGATCAGATCGGAAAACTCCTCGATTATGTGAAGGGTGATGTCGTACGTGACTTTGAAGATTTCGCAGCCCAGACCAAGCAGTACGGTGAGGCAGTCGGAACTATCAGATCATCCGTTGCAGCGATCGGTGATGCAATGCAGACACTCAACAAGTCCATTAACGAGATCGCCAAGGAGATCGGAAGTGTGGCTACAACAGCCGGGGCGAACTCAGACGGAGTTCAGGATATCGTAAGCAAGAATGAACTTACAGGAAACGTTACAGAGCAGATCGGCAGACTTGCTACCGAGAGCAAACAGAACGCCGGAAATCTTGAGGATGTTATCGGAAAGTTCAATCTGTAACAAGAAATACAGTGAGACACAAAGGGAAATGCTTTCGGGCATTTCCCTTTTTTTGTAATAGAATTTCCCCTTTCTCTCAGAAAAAAAGCACCCGCCGCGGGACGATGCCACACAGCGGATGCTTTGTTGGGGATATGTCAATGTCAATAAGAAAGAAAGCAATATCATTAAGCCGTAAGGCTTATGGCATAACGCTTATGCCTGAAGTTCATTGACTGCCGCTTCTTCAACAGTGGGAGTTTGCGGAGTCTCAACCGTATTTTCTGTTTCGGGGTTGTTGAGGGAAGCGATCCATTCCTCAACTTTTTTAATGGAAGCATCGATTGTATCTTTGGAAAGCTGAGGGAGTTCTTCGCCCCAAATCTCTTCAGCCTGTTTGAAGCCTTCTTTGATGGCTTCAAGCATACCGGCCGCAAGTTCGGAATCACTTCCTGCAAGAGCTTTTGCAAAATCAAGGATTCTGTTTGATGTCTGTTCCACACCCCAGTATCCGTCTTCGGCGATATCGGCCTGAGCCTGTGCCTGAGTTTCGGGATCCACTTCAAGGCTTCTGTATGCGCTTGCGAGTCCGTTTGATACGTCAAATGTTCCGCCCTGCTTGAGGAGGAGCTTTTCAACGATGCCTCTGAGCTGAGCAAATCTCTCGTCGGCTTCTGCTTTGAGTCGTTCGATCGTTTCGGGATCTGCAGGTTTGCCTACAAATTTGTTGGCTTTTTCTGCAGATTGGTCTTCGTTTGATTTGGTAAATATAGCAGCATCGGTGCTGCTGATATTTACGGTAGTTTTCTTTACGGAAATATTGATCTCTTCATAAGAAGCAGAAATAGAGGTGTTATTTCCTACGATTCCGTTAATAGCCATATGTTCTCCTGTCCGGAGCCTAATAAAAGCTGTTTCTTGTTTGCCTTCCGTGGCTCCAATAAAACATGCCCCACATTCGTCCGTGAATGTATTTAGGGCGACGATCACCTACTACTGTATGATATATCGGCATGAAAGTCGGATAAGATAACCCCGTCTTGACTATTTTGTCCGAGAACCCTAAAATCGTAGTTAACGATCATGTCACTTACCGAATTCGGATCATTTATATCAGGGAGAGAGCCCCTCTTCTTTAATTTGGGGGTATCGGCAAGACCTGAAATGTGATTCATCTTACAATATAATATAAGGAGGAAGAGACGTGCAGATATACGGATACACACAGCTTACGCTTCTTGATTTTCCGGGAAAGCTTGCGAGCACGATTTTTCTCGGAGGTTGCAATTACAGATGTCCTTATTGTCATAATGCGGACATTGTCATGGGCAAAACAAATCTTCCGCTCATTCCGGAAAGCAGTATACTTCAGCATATAACAAAAAGAAAAAATGCACTTGAGGGAGTATGTATTACAGGGGGAGAACCGACCATATATAAAGATCTTCCCGATTTTATCGAAAAAATAAAAGAAATAGGTCTTCTTGTAAAGCTTGATACAAACGGAACGAACCCCGGTATGGTAAAAGATCTTTATGGGCGTGGACTCATAGATTACGTGGCCATGGACATTAAGGCCGCACCCGACGGGTATGCCGTAGCGGCCGGGCTTAAGGAGATCTCACTTTCGGAATTGTTTGAGACTTCCGATTTTTTGATGACAAGCGGGATTGACTATGAATTTCGCACTACAGTTGTAGACGGACTCCATAAGGTCGAAGATTTTGAAAAGATCGGGAAATGGATAAAGGGAGCCAAAAGGTATTTCCTTCAGCCGTATAAATACTCGGAAAGACAGTTTAATCCAAAAGGGCTTGATACTCCGTCGAAAGAAATGATGGCTCAGATCCTTGAGGTATGCAGAAAATATGTCCCCGAAACGGTTATAAGGGGAGCGTGACGATTGCCATGGATAAAGATATGTTTTACATGAAAAAGGCTCTGGAACAGGCAAAGCGGGCGCTTAAACTCGGTGAGGTACCGATAGGGTGTGTGATCGTTTGCAACGACAAGATAGTCGGCAGAGGGTTTAACAAGAGAAATACGGGAAAGACGACGCTCGCACATGCGGAGATGATCGCCATAGACAAAGCGAGTAAGAAGCTTGGAGACTGGAGACTTGAGGGGTGTACAATGTACGTTACGCTCGAGCCCTGCCAGATGTGCTCGGGGGCGATAGTGCAGTCGCGAATAGACAGAGTGGTGATCGGTGCGATGAATCCGAAAGCGGGATGCGCCGGATCGATAATAGACATCCTTAACATGAAGGAATTCAACCATCAGGTTGAAAAAACGCTCGGAGTCCGGAAGGAGGAGAGCGAAGCTCTTCTTAAGGAATTTTTCACCGAACTCAGGATCAGGAATAAGGATCAAAAACGAAACGGCAGTGATCTTTCATGACACCGAGGATTTCGTGAGCATTTGGGATGATCCCGCTATATTTGAATCCAAGTTTTTTTAGCAGAGAAACGGAGGCTTCGTTTTCGGGAAGAACATCGGCTCCGAGGAAGGGAAGCTTGTAGTATTTAAGGACAAGAGGTAAAAGAAAAGACGTTGCTTCATAGGCGTAACCGCGACGGCGGCACATCTTGTCTATTTTATAACCGAGGCTCGGATCACGGTTACTGTCGTGCAGGTAAGCAAAGCTTACATTGCCGATGACCGTATTCGGGTCCTCTTTTTTGAAAATGTAATATCTGACTCCTTCTTTCTTTTTGTAGAGTTCCCATTCTGCCTGAAGAGCGTTTTCCTGATAAAGAGCCGTATATGTGATGTCTCCGTAGTGTCTGTCGTAATATTCGAAATCCTTCCTGTTACGCAGCAGATAATCGGCTACGGGTTCGGCAAATTCAGGTCTGCTGACTTTCAGAAGGAGGCGTTCTGTTTGATAATCCTGCTTTATGTATGAAATCACGTAAATGATCCTTTCCTGTGTGATTCTCCCACCACCATGCCGGGGGAACTCTCGGAGCGCACCGGGGACTTTGCATGTGGTGATTGCGGGCGATATATATTGCCTATAGTATACTATAAATTGCTGTAAAACACACCTCTTTCAATGAATGTTCACGAAAATGAAAACGAGCTTCGGGAAAATTCACTAAAAGGCACGACCCCTACAAAACAGTAGGGTGACACAACATTTAGTATTTGTTTGAAGAATAAAACCATAGATTTTGTATTTGACCTTTGACTTTTGACCATAAATATGGTAGTATGACAGAGGGTTTTGAAATAAAACCCATGTTGGGATGTGTTTTTGTTACAGGCCAAGGGGCAGAAAGAGGGAGATTATGAGACAGCCGGCTAATATGTGCAGGATCTACAACCTGATTTCAAACAATATCGGAAAGAGGGTTACGGTTCGCGAGAACAGGGGACGCAACAGGTATGATACTTCTGAGGGTATAATTACCGAGATGCACCCGTACGTTTTCTGTGTAAAGGTTGAAGGAGATTTACCTGAGTCTTCGAAAGAGGTATCCTACAGCTACACGGATGTTCTCATTAAGGACGTGGAACTGCAGTTCTGATAACAGGAACATAGAAAAGAACAACCCGTAAATCTACGGGTTGTTTTTTGTTTACCCGGAGGTAATAAAGGGTTTACACAAAATTAATGGTATTTTCGTCCTTTGTATGGTAGCATTTATCCTAAGGGTTTGCGTCTGAAAAAATGTACTGAAGAAGTGATTAAAAAACGGAAGGTGCGTCATGGGATTTAAAAAGAGACTTATAGCGGCATTTTTGATAGTAGTGACGGTCCCCGTGGTATTGTTGATCACACTCGGTGTCGCGATATTTGATGGTTCGAACATTTCGATAAAAGAGGCATTTGATGCACCGGCGTTTATTACGGACGGAACCGGAGATCCTTCAGTTATGATACCACTGTTTACCGGTATCATATATATTTCGATCGCACTCCTCGTGACGGCCGGAGTCGTTATGTTCTGGATATACAGGAGCTTTGTCAAACCTCTTAATCTTCTTACACTTGCAACCCGTAAGATGCAGGAGGGAAATCTCGATTTTTCCATACAGGGAGATCCGGATGACGAACTCGGAAACCTGTGTGAAGATTTTGAAGATCTTCGGCTTCACCTCAAAGAGCAGACCGAGGCCCGGTTAAAGTACGAAAGCGACATAATAGAGCTTATTAGCAATATATCTCATGATCTGAAAACGCCGCTTACGGCCATCAAGGGTTATGCGGAGGGTGTGCTTGACGGTGTGGCGGACACACCTGAAAAGCAGGAAAAATATTTAAGGACGATATATACCAAAGCATCCGATATGCAGGTACTTGTTGACGAGCTTGCTTTTTATTCCAAGATCGACAGCAATATCGTTCCGTATAATTTTGAAAATCTTGACATCAACGATTATTTCGAAGATTGCGTTGAGGATTACAGCATAGACATGGAGATAAAAGGCATCGAGCTTGATTATGTCCCCGCACCCGGAAAAGTAACGGTCGTGGCTGATGCCGAACAGCTCAGAAGAGTGGTCAATAATGTAATAGGAAACAGCGTTAAATACATGAACAGGGGCGAAAGCACCGGAGGGACGGGAACGTCCCGGGAAAACATGGGCGTTAAGGCGGAACCCGGAACGGGCGGCGGAAGGATCACGATAATGACCCGAAAACTTGAAAACCTTGCGGAGATATCAATAAGAGACAACGGACCCGGTATATCCCCGGAGGATCTTACGCGTATATTTGAGAGATTTTACAGAGCCGATCAATCGCGAAATTCGAAGAAAGGCGGAACGGGGCTCGGACTTGCGATCTCAAAGAAGATCATTGAAGACCACGGAGGAACGATACGGGCGGAAAGTGAACCGGGTGTTCACACCACTATCATATTTACGCTTCCGCTCTATAAAGAGGAGCCGACAAATGTGATAGAACCCGGAGAGATAGTGACAAAGGATAAGCTTCCGGGAGTCTTTTCGAGAGCCATCGACAGTTCAAGGAAGATAATCGCGGCGGCAAGAGACAGAGAAGGACGCGACAGGAGAGGTTATCCGAAGAAAGAAAAGGAAGCGGAAAGGTAGGTCAGCGAATGGAAAAGATTCTCATAATCGAGGATGAACAGGCAATTGCCGAACTTGAGAAAGATTATCTTGAGCTTTCGGGATACGAGGTTGAGATTGAGAGCGAAGGAACGACAGGGCTTCAAAAGGCGCTGGAAAAGGAAGTGGATCTTATCGTCCTCGATCTGATGCTTCCCGGAACGGACGGGTTTGAGATCTGCAGGCGTGTGCGCGAGGAGAAGAATACTCCTATCATAATGGTGTCGGCGAAAAAGGATGATATAGATAAGATTCGCGGACTCGGAATCGGTGCGGATGATTATATGACAAAACCTTTCAGCCCGAGCGAGCTTGTGGCGAGAGTCAAGGCGCACCTTGCCCGTTATGAGAGACTTCTCGGAAGTGTGCCGCGGGAAAATACGGTTGTCGAGATAAGGGGCATCAGAATAGATAAGACGGCCAGGCGCGTTTCGATAAACGGGGTTGAAAAGCCGTTTACGACAAAGGAGTTTGACCTGCTGACTTTTCTTGCGGAGCACCCCAACCATGTATATTCAAAGGATGAACTGTTCCGTGAAATATGGGATATGGATTCGATCGGTGATATCGCCACGGTCACGGTGCATATAAAAAAGATAAGGGAAAAAATCGAGGCGAATACGGCGAAACCTCAATATATCGAGACAATATGGGGAGTCGGTTACCGCTTCAAGGTGTGAGAGCAGGTTGCATTTTCGGCGCCGAGCGTATAAGATAATTCAGTACGATACGATCGGTCTTTGAGAACGGGGGAGGACAACAATGCCGGAGGATGTTGAGGAGATCTTAAAGAAGATACATATTATGTTTGCGAAATGTGAGGCTCTTGAAGGCACGCCCGACAGGGTTATCGTGTCCAAGCAGGAGATGTTTGTTTTGCTTGAAGAACTCAACAAGGCTATTTATGATGTGCTCGACCGCTATGAGGCTACGAGACGCAGCAGAGAAATGGCTCTCCTCGAACAGAATCGGAAAGCTGCGCAGATCGAAGCCGACGCCCATTCAAAAGCAGATGATGTTCAGGCATCGGCGTGTCTGTACACCGATGGGCTTCTCGGCAGTGTAAAGGATAAGCTTGAAGAAACAAAGAAGAATATCAAACACCAGCTGATAGAACTCATGGCAGCCATCGAGAACGAGCAGACGACTCTTGATGACAACAAGGAGAATGTCAGAGAAGAACTTGCTCAGTATCAGGACGGAACAAAGTATCTTGAACTTCTTGATAAGCTTCGTGAGGAACAGGAAAAGAAATCCGGATCGAAGGATGAAGAAGATGAAGAACAGGAAGAAGAAAAGGGAAATAAACCGGGAATTGTTATCAGAGTGAACAACCCCGGCGAAAATACAGGCGTGACCTACTCTAAGAGGAAGCACGGACGCGCCGCTCGGGAGAATAACGGAACCGAACAGAACAGTCCTTCAGCCGGCAATGGGGAAGATTCCGACGAGGCTCCGGTACCGAAGGGTACGGTTTTTACTGCGGAAGATTTCAATCTTGACGCAGAGTACGAACAGTGGAAAGACGAACAGGGAAAGAGCGAAGAAGAAGCTCCCCGAAACAAGAAAGGAGTATTTGCCGGGTTATTTGGCAAAAAAAAGAAAACATGAAAAAACGAATAATTGCAGCAGTTCTTGTACTTATGCTTGTGATAAGTCCGCTTGCGGGACTTGCGCAGGTGAGCGCGGCAGGTATCGAGTATGCCGATACTTCGGAATATGAGAGCCTTGCAGAGCTTTACAAGGACTATTTCAAGGTAGGAAGTTCCTGTGAAGCGATCTCGCATTGGAATAACAAAAACAAGGAGATCGGAAACAAGTACAAGGAAGATCTTATTCTTAACGTATTCAACAGCATCACTTGCGGAAACGAGATGAAGCCCGCCTACAACTTTGACGGATCCAGCCCCACACTTTACACTCCCAACAGGGCAGCGGTGGAGATGCTTGACTGGGCAAAGCAGAACGGGATGAAGATGAGAGGTCATACACTTCTTTGGCACAGCCAGAATTCTCCCGCGATCTATGCGATCGATTTTAAGCCCACATCGGGTAAAAGACCCACAAATGACGGTGAAGCCACTCTTGATCCCGAATGTCTTGTTGACAGAGAAACCCTTATCGAGCGTATGAAGACGTACATCTACGGCGTTATGGAGTTTATATATTCAAACGGTTACGGAGATGTTATCTACGCATGGGATGTCCTCAATGAGGCAACCGACGACAGCAAGGGTGACGGACTTCGCCGCTCTCACTGGTACAATATGATAGGTCCCGAGTACATATACTATGCATTCCTTTTTGCAAGGGAAGCAACTGTCAAGTATGCGAAGGAGTATGCTGCCAATTACGGCCTGTCTCCCGACGGTGACCTTTCACCGATCCTTCCCAAACTTTTCTATAATGATTATAACGAGTGGTTTTCACAACGCCGCGACAACATAATCTCGTTCCTTACACAGAGAAAGTACAACGAGGGACATAAGCTTGCACAAAGCGATGTTATCAAGCCCGACGGTGACGGAACCATATACGGAGACGGACTTATCGACGGAATCGGAATGCAGGGTCATATCAACGACAAGCAGAACATTGATTCCTATATGCTCGCACTTGAGAAGTACAGCGAAGCGGTCGATGAGGTTCATATCACCGAGCTTGATATCGAGGCTACAAAGAATGACGATAACAGATGGCTTTTCCAGGCTAAGTTCTTCTATGAGTTCTTTAAGAGACTCATCGAGGAGAAGAAGAATGGAGCAAACCTTACATCGGTAACACTTTGGGGTCTTACGGACGGATCTTCCTGGAAAGCTCACGCTACACCCCTTGCTTTCTATGACGATCTTTCAAAGAAGCCCGCATTTGATGCCATGGTCCTTGCGGCAAAGGGCGAAGAGTTCAATATGACGCTTGCTTCCACACAGAAGGAAGTAAAGGATCTTGTGGTTGATTTTGAGCCTTATGAAGCCGGAGACGGAAACATCGCTACGGTTAATCCCAAACAGGCGGGATTCTTCTCGAGAGGATCGGGTCATACAGCAAATATCATGCTTCAGATGAACACGAATCACACCGAGAAGAGCGAAGGTGTAGGCTACGCCCTCAAGGTGTCGAGAAAAGAAAATGATGCCACGCTTAAGTATGATGTTTCAATGTATGCCGGAAAGACCATAGACGTTAAGTTCTTCGTTATGACGAAGGACAAAGCGGTAATTGCCGGAATCGACAGAGAAGAGGCTGTTCCGCTCGCAGCAATCCCTGCGACGGGAGAATGGGATGAAGTATCGTTCAGATTTTCTATCCCCGAAGAAACGCCTTCTGAGTACATTTATGTAGAGACTGACGGTCATGCCGATTTCTTCGTTGATGATGTGAACATTAAGATCGTTCCCGAAGATGATAAGGCTCCCGAGTCCGAAGTGATAGCTGCGGATAAGATCGCCGCTCTTAAGGCCGGAGGAGCTGCGGATGCCGGTACAACCGACGGTGCAGCAGAGCCCGTTGCCATTGGTGCGGAAGGAGATGACGAAGCCGCACAAACCGCTAAAGAAGACGAAACGGCAACAAAGACAGAGAATGACGGTGCTGAAGTAAAAGCAGATGAAAAAGCAGCAGAAGAGACAGAAAAAGAATCGTACGGTAATGCATGGATAGTTATACTTATAATCTGTATTGCAGCGCTTGTTATCGGTGTGGTGATCGGAATCGTTATCGCAAGAGTCAATAAAGCGAAGAAGAGCGTCTCCGAAGAAAAGAAAGACTGATCCGTGACAGGGAGATCACAGGAAAGACTGATTCCCGACAGTGAGATCACAGGAGAGTCTTGATCCGTGAAATTGAGATAATAAAAGACCTGCGGCGTGGGGGCCGCGGGTCTTCTTTTGGTTGGGGTTATGAGCGGGGATCCTCGGAAGTTCGTATGATCTCCTTGATGTTCTTCTCCGCTTTAACACGTGGAACCATTATCACATGCGCACATCCCTCGCATTTAAGACGGAAGTCTATTCCGGTTCTGAGAACCTCCCATGTATATGAACCGCATGGGTGAGGTTTTTTCATTCTTAATCTGTCTCCGACTCTGATGTCCATATTGTCCGACTTTCCGTGCTGTTGTCGCCGTTCGAAGAAGAGTTTGGGACCAAAGTCCTTCTTTGAACGGGAAACGCCATTGTTTATTTTTTACGCCTATGCCAGATATCCTCTGTTTCCGGAAGGGATTTCGGTTTCATTGAGTTTGCCCTTACCGTACGTAAGACCGGCATAAACCGGCTCTGTATTCTCCATGACCGGGCCTTCCGTATCCTGTGAGGATATTTGTGAGAAGGAATCCTTAAGACGTGATAATATCCTTGTTGCGACCTCGAGGTTTTCTGTTGTTCCGGCAATGTCACAGTGAACGATGATCTTCTGCGCGTATTCGTAGAGACGCAGAAGACTTACTGCGAGCGGGATCTTGAGGTCAAGAGTCGACATCAGTTCGCACAGGAATCTCTGTGCGAGTTTGATGCTGTGGCGGAAATCTTCGATATTGCCGCTCTCAAATGCACTGACGCAGTCACTCAGGTGAGTAAGTGTAATGTCGTAGACGATCACGGTGAGCTCTGTACGGTTAGCCTGTGAGATCCGTCTTGCATAAGCTTTGCTTTGTTCCGGTGTCATTTTTGTCCCTTTCCGGGCTTTTGTGTTTGCCAACCGGCGAAACGGTGCCCTCTGTGTCAGCCTTTGCTGAACCGATTCGCTGTCGGCAGATCAAGATGCCCTCTTGAATTGAAGCAGATTATAATGCTGCGGTTAATTTGGCGGATCATTATCAACCGTTAAGGAGTGACAGGATATTCTGAGGACGTTGATTGGCCTGTGCGAGCATTGCCGTGCCGGCCTGGTCGAGAACGCTCTGCTGTGTGTATGTGGTCATCTCTTCGGCCATATCGACGTCTTCGATACGTGACATTGATTCGGTCATGTTGAGACCGGTTACTTCAAGGTTGGTGATGGTATGGTCAAGTCTGTTCTGATAAGCGCCGAGCTTTGCGCGGATCGCGGAAACCTCGTTTACGGCGTTGTCATAAAGTGTGATCGCCGCTTCGGCACCTTCCTGGGTACAAACATTTATGGAAGCGATACCGAGTGTTACGGGATCTGTACGGGGGATCCTTACCTGCATTGTCTGGTCTTCGTTCGCACCGACCTGAAGGTACATGGGACCGGCAGAAAGAAGAGTGGAGATCGCTTCGATGTCTCCGTCATCTGCAAAGTACTGCTCTGTATTGCCGTCACCGGAAGCATCCGTGAATTCGGTCTCAACCGTTCCGGGAGCTATCTGGTAGCGCATTTCAAAATTGTTGCTGTCTCTGATGTAGATAATGTCTCCGCGGCCTGAAACGGTTGCTGTGGGCGAAAAGCCGTCGCCGAGTTCAACCATAGCGTCAACACCGTATGATGTTACGGTATTTGTTGAAAGTCCGAATGCTTCGGCAAGAGCCGGATTGTCACACTGGATGGAGATCTTCTGTGAGGAGCCATAGGCGCGGGACATGAATATGAGCGATCCCTCGCCGATATCGAGTTCTTCGTAGCCGGCTGTATCGGGAGTTCCGTCCATTGATGATTCGTCTCCGAAGAAAGCCTTAATGTTCATGGAATCACATAAGTTTCTGATCGACGCAAATGCATCCTCAAGATCCTGACCTTCACGCAGATAAACGGAATAGCCGTTTATGGTGATCGAGCCTGCCTCTTCCTCGCCGATCTCGGTGATCGTGGGTTCTCCCGCGACTACGACGGCCTGTCTGGGGTCACGGGTAAGTGTCATCCCGTATTCGACGCTCGGAACGGTATCCGACGCATATATGAGGTTGAGGCCGGGAATATTTGAATATGAGTTGTTGTCAAGGTTGCCGTCAAGAAGAGTCTTTGTGTTGAATTCTGTGGTTTCGCTGATGCGGGCTACTTCAGCAGTGAGCTGATTGAGCTCCTGCTGGATCGAGAGGCGGTCTTCTGTTGTGTTGGTACCGTTGGCTGCCTGAACGGCGAGCTGTCTCATACGCTGGAGCATGGCGGTTACTTCGTTTAATGCACCTTCTGCGGTCTGAATAACGCTGATACCGTCACTGCTGTTCATGGAAGCTCTCTCGAGTCCTTCTATCTGTGTTTTCATCTTTCTTGAGATTGCCATGCCGGCTGCGTCATCGGCCGCACGATTGATGCGGTAACCCGATGAAAGCCTTTCAAGAGCGGTGTCAAGATTTTTTCCTGTTTTACGGAGCTGGTTGTTTGTCTGCATTGCCGAGATATTGTGGTTGATCCTCATATGCGTTTCCTTTCTTTGTTTCCTGTTATGTTTGCGTTAAAAACGGATGGTTCTCAGTTTTATTTTTTCATTATGTTGCATCTAAAAACGGATGGTTCTCAGTTCTTCCATTGTATCATTAACTTTTGTGGCGGGCGGAGGTCCATATTTCTACGAAGCTTTTGGCTGCGTCGTAGAGTGTTTCCGAGGAAACCGGACTTCCCGTTGTTTCGGGAGGACTGTAATCTGTGGGGATGATCCCTGTCAGATCGGAGAGTGTTTGAAGGATCCCGAGACCTCCCGAGCGGATCGTGATGCCGCCGGCATCGATGCCCTTTTGTCTCATTTGCCCGTTGTATATTCTCAACAATCCTTCGGCTGAACGGGTCTCTTCAATGCTCTCGCATGTGATGCTTCCGTAAATGACCGCGCGCGTTTCGTTGTTTTGCGGGGTGTTTCGAACGGTCAGTGAAGCTGATGTCATAAGCGTTTCGTCCGATATTTGTATGTTTACCGTACCGGCATTTGTTCTGTCGTGAATAAAGGTAAGGTTTATGTTGCTGCCCGTGCCGTTGTCGAGAGTGAAACGGTAGTGTTCCTTCTTTGTCAGATCTCTAAGGAGATCGTAACGCGAGAGGGCTGACAGGACACCGGTGGGAGACTCTGCGTTGGTTTGTTCTGCGGGGAAAATACTGTCTTTTGCTGCTTCCTCGGCCGAGGTGAGAAGCTCTGACGCATATGCGTCAAGTGTTTCTTTTCCTTCCATCGCATCGGTGAGTGAGGAAACGCTTCCTGCAGGGATACCAAGTGTATCACCGTTCAGACCTTCGATAAGTGTCGTCGTGTTTTTAACACTGTCTTTGAGGCCTATCTTTTTTAAGAATCTTCTGTATTCCGGAGAGCTGCTCATGCAAAAACGTATCAGTTCTCTTGCGCGGGCGGGATCAGCTGCTGTGTCGCCGTCCTTTTCGCGGCGTATTCTGAGAGCTACTTCTTCAATAGTGAGCTCCTCGTAGCGGTTGTCCGGGACGCTGTCCGCAAGTGCCCTGTCGGTGACATCGGGATCGGTCTCGGAGAGGATCTCGTTTGTTAAGCGTTTGTTGTAGGCGAATGCAGCTTCGAGATTTGCCGATATCGAATTGATCGTATCACTCTGTACTACAGAAGTAGTATCGTCAATTTTTACGTCCATTCCCGAATCTCTGCGGGAACGTTGCGCGGTAAGCAGGTTCTTAAGGCTCATTTCCCGGCCGTCCGCAAGGACCGTAGCGATCGCTGCATAGTCGTCGCGGCTTATCGTGTAAAGGAGTCTGTAAATGTTTATATAGGCGGTTCGTTCAGCCTCGCTTATATCGCCCTTTTCATCAAGATTAACGAGAAAAGTGCTGATCTGTTCTTCGCGGGAAAGAGGAGACTTTTCGGGCGCTTCGTCGAGAAGCTCTTCAAGTGAATCGATGCTTTCCTTAAGAGGATTAATGCCTCTCTTTATAAGTGAAAGAACAGCGGCGGGTGTCATACGATCCACAACGCTCATAACCTTTGCGTCATAGTATTTTACTTCGTTGATCGATTCTTCCGTAACCGGGAGGTTCGCCGATGCAAGAATCCGGACGGCGCGCTTGTTGGCGTCGGTAACGGGAAGGTTGTTCTCTGTGAGGACTTCGTCGATATGGTCGAAAGCCTTCTTGAGCGAATCTCCGAGGTCGCTGCGGATCTCTGTTGCGCCTCTGTCGTAAGAAGCGATAACGCTTAATGTTACTGCCGATGTCGTTGATACCGTTTCCTCGGCCGAAACGCTGTCTCCGAGAGACTCAAATGTTACGGAGGTGCCGAGTCGGGTTGCCGAACGATAGAATGACACGGGAGCATCGGAAATATCGGCGGCTGTTACAAGGGTATCGACTGCGATAAGGGATGTTTCTTCGTGAGTGAAGAATGAACTTGTGTAGCCTGCATCGATATCCCACTCACGCGAAAGATCCTCCATGAATGTACGGAGCTGATCGCGGAGGTTTTTCACGGTGTTTTCGATAGATAAGATGTCTGATCCGGTTCCGAGGCTGTTTGCGGCTTTGCTTGAAAAACCTGCCATACGGAGGCGCTGCTCTTCGATATGGATCCTGAAGGTTATCTCGCGCCAGGTTGACGTTACGGGAGACGGAAGATCTTCCGGTATATTTTTGTTATCGACAGCAGAAGTACCGATCTGCTTATATGTGTCTGTGGGGTTGGGACTATTCTCGTCAAGCGCCGATATAGGCGTCGAAGATGATTCCGTGCCGTCCGTGGTAACGGGCATCGATGCTGCTTCCGTGCCGTCCGTGGTAACGGGCGTCGATGCTGCTTCCGTGCCGTCCGTGGTAACGGGCGTCGTTAATACGTCCTTGCCGTCTTCCGGGACAATGGGGGATGTCCCGGAGTCGGAAGGGGTAGTAGGGGAGGTATATAAAATGGAGGGATTTTCTTCGACTGGTTTCGTTAGGGACTCCTTGGAAACTGCCTTACCGTCTTCCGGAACAAGGGGATGTGTCCCGGAAGCAGCTGCGGCAGAAGGGGAGGTATTCGAAACATGAGAGGTATATAAGTCGGAAGTGGAAACTGTATCTCCGAAGAGCCTGTCGGCCATTTGGAGAGTACTGTCGTAGCGATCGGCTACAGTGCGCGCCGACTGCTTCTTTATCATTCTTTTTTCTTCTTTAAGAGCGTTTATCTGATTTGTTATATCTTCTTTTTTGGATTCACGTCCTGTGTGTATCCTTTCGAGTGCGCGAACAAGTCGTTCTGCTTTGAAATCTTCAATGTCAAAGCCCTCGCTTATGATATTTGCCGCATCCTCTTCGTTTATGTCGGAGGCAGCTTTGGTCTCTTCCGATTCGATGTCGTTCATGGTCTCACGGAAATCATGAGTCATGCGCAGAAGAGAGGAATCTCTGGGATCTGTCATCGCGGGAGCCGTTAAAGCTTCGTTTTCTTTAAAGATGCCGATATCTTTGAGAGTTACTTTATTACCGGTTTTCTCAACGCGAAAAGCGTGTTTTTCGCCAATTGCGGAATATCTGTAGTTTTCCGGATCGGCGGGGATCTCTTTTGCAAGTTGGTCAAAGCGGATCAAAGGAGAGGCTCCGTTTTGAGCGATCGTGCCCGTAATGATGTCGCCGTCCATAAGGCCGGAAAAGGAATCCTCTTCCTGCACAAGAAGGAAAGATACATCGGGAGAATTATTGATGATATTATCCTGATTGATCCTCATAATAGGCACGTCCTCCTGCCGAACATCTTTTGTCCGACGCTGCAATTATACCCCGGACAATGAGTCAGCTCCTTCTGACCCGCATCGCGGAGATGATGGTTCCTTCGGCATCCGTGCCTAATTATGGATAATTGGGTTACACTTTTGTTTCTGTGTGATCCGTGTACTATTATTATCGGAATAAATGGTCAAAAACTTAACAATATAAGACAGAAGTTTACGATGAAGTTTGAATGCAGTGACCGGTTCTGCTGAGAGGCGGGCGAATGAACATGAAGTCCGCAGTGACCGGTTCTGCTGAGAGGCGGGCGAATGAACATGAAGTCCGCAGTGATCAGTTCTCCTGAGAGATCATGGAAATGAAATCGTCGCTCGGAACGGGACGCGAGAAGTAATAACCCTGAATGAAATCAATGTTTTCAGAGCGCATAGAGCTTAATTCCTCTTCGCTTTCGATACCTTCGGCCACAACATGAAGACCGAGGTCGTGAGCCATCTTGACCGTGGTGGATACGACATGTTTGGCTTTGTTCTCAATGAAGTAGGCTTTGATCATGTCCATGTCGAGCTTGATTATCGAAACGGGCATTTCAACGACGTACATGAGATTTGACTGGCCTTTTCCGAAATCATCGAGTGAAAACGATACTCCGTGATCGAGGAATCGTTTCATCGTATCGAGCAGCGTATTCTTTGTATCGATTGAAGCAGTTTCGGTGATCTCGAGGTTGATCTTTGAGGGATTGACACCGTAGCGGGAAGTTATTTCAACGAACTTGTCGAAAAGATCCGTCTGCTTAAACTGAGCCACCGAAAGATTGACCTCAACATAGTCGAGGGCATCTGTGATATTTTTATTGTTGGCGAGGAGAGAACATACTTTTTCAAGCACACGGTCGCCGATCTTGATGATAAGACCGGTCTCTTCCGCAACCGGGATGAACTCGCCGGGAGATATAAGCGTTCCGTCGGCACGTCTTATACGGGCAAGCGCTTCACAGGAAACATAGCGATTTTTTTGAGTAGAATATATAGGCTGGTAGAAAACCTCGAGCCTGTCTTCGTCAAGTGCGCTTCGGATCTCGGCCGAGATCTCGTGAAAACGGAAATATTTGTTGAGACTGTCGTTATCCACGTTAAGGATGACAAGACTTGCGGATGACGAAGAGGAATCTCTCGTCATGCGGAGCAGTGAAAAGAGAGTATCAGAGTTTTTGACGAGCGTACAGTCCGGAAGAGTAACAACCGAAACTCTGGCTTTCGTGCGTGAGCGCTCTTTGGCTATACGCGCGAGATTTAATCGGTAATAATCGCGATACTCCGTTACAACCTTCTCGGCGATGTCTTTCGTTCGGCAAAGCATCACAAGTTCGTTTTCGAAGTTTTTGTATACGGTAACGTTTTTATATCGGCGAAGGTAAGACGCCGTGTTCATCATGATACTTGTAGAGGTTCCGAGACAGTCGTCGGCACCCGCATCCTCGAAGAAAAACGAAGTAACACTGTAATTTTCGGAGCGCTCAAATACCTGATCAAGGAAAAGCAAAAGAGCGTGGGAATTAAAGCAACCTACACGCCTATCGTGGAGTGAAGCGGGGTTCTCAAGCAGGAAGAACAGAATAAGGACTCCGAGCATTATCGAAAAACCCACAATGAGAAGGTCGGCCTTGAAGAACTGAACAAGCGCGGTTGTAAACCACAGGATCATCCATGAAGTCGTGGCGATAAAACGCCGCTTGTTGAGCTTTTCACGCTTTGAGATGAGCAGATATACCGTCGTTATTATGAACATGAAGGCAAATACGTACGTCAGGGTTGTGGCTGTCCCCATGCTGTATACGGTCCTGCCGTTGTGATACCAGGAAATGGGCGCGATGAAAACAATGATCGATTCGATGGGAATGATCGTGAAGAATATCGCAATGGCTTTATGGTAGGTTTTCTCGGGAAGGAGCTCAGTAAGGATATAATCAAGTGCCGCAAATGCCATGCATATGATCGACGCGAGGTAGAGCTTGCATGAGATCTCGACGCTTATATGGGAAAGGGTGTCATCGTTGCAAATGAAAATTACGGAAATGATATCCAAAAGAAGGCAGACAAAAGCACCGACCAGGATCCTCAGAAAGACCCTTTCGGTGAACAGACCGATCTTTTTACTAAAGAAAAAGAAGACCATTATAGCGACAATGACCAGTAATGAGCTGGTCTGGATCTGAATGTTATACACGACTGTGTCCGCCTTTCAAAAACATTTACCTGCTTTTTAATAACTCTTTCTTATTTTAATAATACCATTACCAAAACAAAAAGACAAGTGAAACGGTTGTGAAAACGCACTACAAAAGTTCACAAAAATAAACGTTAAAGAGAAAATACATAAATGTCAAAGCAGGGCGAAATGCTGTGATCAAGCGGAAATTTGTGGATCCGCAGTAAACTTTTTCTTGACTCAAAAAGAAAGCAGGTGTATATTCTATAACTAAGTTGGGAATTGCCCAATACAGACATGAAGAAGGATATCACACAAATGAAGAAAAACTCTTTTGCCTTTTACAGCTTTTACTTTACCTTTAGCACCAACAATCTAAAGGCTTTTGTGCTGTAAAAAAAGAGCGGATAAATGAATGTTCCGGGCTGTACAGTACAAAGCTGTACAGCCCGTTTTTATATATCAAAAATGTTAGACCGGCACCGCCGGATTTAAAAATAATTCAGGAAGGAAAGAAATTTAGGAGGATAATATGGACATTAAGAATTACAGAGAAAAGATTGACGGGATCGACAGGCAGTTGGTGGAATTATTCAAGCAGAGACTTGATGTATGCAAGGAAATAGGAGAATACAAAGCAGAGAAAGGAATCCCGCTTTCGGATCCGGTAAGAGAGCGTGAGAAGCTTTATGAGGTATCCGGGCTTGTCGGAGAAGACCTTCAGCGTTATACTTCACAGCTTTATTCAACAATATTCGATCTGAGCAAGGCTTATCAGTCAAGATCACTTGCGGCAAGCGGTGCGCTTTCCGAGAAGATTGAAAATGCTGTTTCAAAGACGGCGAAGGAATTCCCCGAGCGTGCAATGATTGCGTGTCAGGGCGTTGAAGGAGCTTTCTCACAGATCGCATGCGAAAGACTCTTCAATCTTCCCGGGATCATGTACTTCGAGAACTTCAATGCTGTGTTCACGGCTATAGAAAAGGGCCTTTGCAAATACGGCGTTCTTCCCATAGAAAACAGTACTGCAGGATCGGTTAATCAGGTCTATGATCTTATGATGCAGCATAAGTTCAGCATCGTTCGTTCCATTCGCATTAAAGTGGAGCATTGCTTCGTGGCAAAGAAGGGAACAAAGATTTCGGATATCAAAGAAGTAATCTCGCACGAGCAGGCGATCAACCAGAGCGGAGAGTTTATTAAGAGCCTCGGAAACGTAAAGGTATCCGTTTATGAAAATACAGCTGCGGCAGCAAAAGCTGTTGCAGAATCGGACCGCAAGGATATCGCAGCCATATGTTCACGCAGGTGCGCAGAGCTTTACGGTCTTGAGTGTCTCAAGGAAAACGTTCAGGACAGCGATAACAACTATACACGCTTCATCTGCATCTCACGTGATCTTGAGATATATCCCGGAGCAGACAGAACAAGTATCATGGCGATCACATCGCACACTCCCGGCGCTCTTTGCAAATTGCTTGCCCGTTTCTATGCATTCGGAGTCAATCTTACCAAACTTGAGAGCCGACCGATACCGGACCGCAGCTTTGAGTTCATGTTCTACTTCGATATCGAAAAGAGCGTTTATTCACCCGATTTCGTAAGGATGCTTTCCGAGATCGCGAGCCTGTGCGACAAGTTCGACTACCTGGGAAGTTACAACGAGATCGTATAACCTAGTCATTTGTTTTGCTTATGATGATTCGTGTGAAGTAAAGCCAACATATGAAGATTGTTGGTTCTGGTAAGAAAGAATCAAAGGTCGAAGGAGAAGAAGACGTATGACAGGATCGATTGTTTTAAAGTTCAAGAATACGCGATGGCTGTTTTGCGTCTTCTTTTCGATTGTTCTCATCGTTATGATGATAGTTTCTAATATTTCAGTCGAAGACAAAAGGATGATAGAGCGACCTCTTTCACAAACCCAGTTTTTATATTCGCTTTTAAAAGAAGATTATGAATCAGGCAAAGCGGTAAATTATGATTATATAGGAAAAGAAGGAGGAAAGTATTCTCCTTACACAATGGAGTTGCTTTATAACACATTGGTCTCGATGAATCCATATTATTCTGTTAATGAAGATGTTTATGATATCGATTTTAGCGCTATTAATGAAGAACAATTTCAAAGTAATCTTTTAGCTTTCACAAACAGTTCAAAATCAGCGAGCTTTTTTTTGCCGTCATACTTTAAACGCGCTTATAGTTTATATATGTACAATTCTCCGTATTTTCAACGAGTAAAAGACAAAGGTAAAAAGTTGGCTCAAGAAATGATTAATTATATTGAGATCAGTGCTCTATCCGGATACGAAAAGAAAATGGGGTTATTGGTGTATAAGATCGTCTGTACAGATGAGGAAAGCGAAAAACTGATGAATATTGCAGAAAGATTAGAACGCCTTATCGACAACGAAGATGAAGATGATTTGGTTCGTGACTGTGAAAAGGCATATAGTGAATTGGATACCATGCTGGGTGGTAATACTAATTTCCAACTTGGATGGGTTTCATTCGAAGAACCTGGAACGATAGAGAACGCAACTGAAACTTATCAAAAGATGGAATCAAACAACGAATTAACAGACGCCTATGTCAGATTGTTTACCGATTATATGGGAATACTGGCAGGTACTTTACCGATTATAATAGCTGCTTTTTGCCTTAGTAACGGAGGTAAGCGGAAAAATGAAATAGTCTTTTCAAAAAGTATTTCATCAAGAAAAATAGTACTTGGTGAGTTTACTTGCACATTATCTGTTTATGCTTTTATTTTCGCGTGTGTCTATATTGTTGAATGCGTAAAATACATAAATTTAACCAATCAAGGAAATTCGATTGAATGTTGTTTGGTGTTTATAAAATATTTGTTTTTTATGATATTTCCAACTATGATAGTGGCTTGTGCATTGCCGATGGCTATTTTTGAAGTGGCTAATAACTGTGTGGTATCTGTTATTATTTCGATGACCATAATGTTCTTCTCCTTGAGTGATTCTTCAAATAATTATCCGATGTTCAGTCCTATCCTCAGGTTTAATTATTTTGGGAATACAGAAGAATACTTGAATTTGCTGCCTTGTATTGTCATTAATCGGATATCTGTGATAGTTTTATCGATTGCTCTTTTAATAATTTCGACAAGGCTTTACGAGTACAGACGGAAGAACAACAAATAATTATTTATCAAAAGAAATGGAGAATGTAAATATGCATTTAAACCCCTTGGGTTATATAAACCTCAAATGGGTGAAGTGCTGATTAATGATCGGCCGATAGAGGATTATTCAAAGAAGGAACTATTTAAAAGGGCAGGAGTTTCTTTACAAAGCCCTGATTTGTATAGTTTTACCCTGGGTGAGAATGTAAATCTGGGAGAGTTAGAAGAAAGTAAAGAAACATTGATAATGGAAGCGCTTCGTAATATCGGAGCAGACTCCGTGATAAAAAAAACACACAAAAAAGGGGAAACACCGATGACCAAAACATTTGAAAAGGATGGTGTAGAACTGTCAGGCGGAGAAATACAAAAGGTTGCAATTGCAAGGGCCTTGTATAAAGGAGCGGACTTTCTTGTCCTAGACGAACCGTCTGCGGCGCTTGATCCTGAAGCAGAGGACCATTTCTTCTCTTTCTTGTATAATTCACCAAGGGATGAAATGGTACTATTTACAACACACAGAATGAAAAATGTTAAATTAGCAGATCGCGTATTGGTTATCGAAAATGGAAGAATCGTGGAAAGTGGTAGCGCAAATGCGTTGATTAAGCAATGTGGATTATTTGCTAAAATGTGCAATGGGAAAGGAGTGACTATGTGATGAAAAGTATTTTTGGGCTTGTCAAATTTAACGTCAAGCTTGTTATGAACTATAACATGTTGATTTGCATTGGGATAATTGTTGTGGGATTGATTACATTTGGATTGGTACCCATGTCAAGAGGAATGTATTACCGAATGAATGAATTCGTGCTGATCTTTGTAGGGCCGGTTTCACTATTAAGTATAGCCGACTTGGAATGTAGGGAACATGTGTGGGAAATGGTTTACGCGAAGCAACAGAGAATGATTTCTGTTTTGATTTTGCGTCTTGTGCTTGTGTTTATCGCGGATGCAATGCTCTTCAGTGTACCGTATTTTTTGGTATGGTATAGTGGAAATTCCGAGATTGGATTTACGGATTATTTAGGATGTCTAATCACTGCTCTGTGGTTTGGGCTGGTTGGATTTGTGTTGACCGAAATCACCGGTAGCAGGCAGGTAGGGGTATGTACACTCGTAGTGTATTATTTGTTGGAGGTGATTACTGCAGGTAAATATACAAAAGAGTTCACTCTTGTTGGATATCTGACAGGAAGACCGGAAACAAAAAGAAACTTGATGTATGCAACAGCAGTACTAGTGGTTTTGGTATTGTGTTTTGATTATTTTAAAATACGGGGGATATATGATAATAGAGATAGAGTCACTCAGTAAATGGTTTAAAAAAAAGGTTGCAATCGATAATGTGTCGCTTTCGATTGACAAAGGAGTCTTTGGATTGATAGGTAAGAACGGTGCGGGTAAAACAACATTGTTAAGAATTATCGCGACGTTGATTCCGAAATCAGAAGGGAATGTCTTCATAAACGGTGTTTCAATCAAGAATGCCGCGAAGATTCGGGGTATGGTGGGTTATATGCCACAAGATTTTGCTTTTTATCCAGGCTTTAGCGTTTATGATACAATGAAGTATTTTTGCACATTGTCAGGAGTAAAGAAAAACTGTGATCGAGAGATAAGTGAGATACTCGAAAAAGTGGACTTGTCTGATCAGGTCAGAACAAAGGTGAATCATCTATCAGGAGGGATGAAGAGACGTCTTGGGATGGCTGTGGCCTTGACAGGGAATCCGTCAGTTCTGCTTATTGACGAACCGACAGTCGGACTTGATCCGGAGGAGAGAATCAGATTCAGGCAGCTGATATGTGACTGCGGGGAAGAGAAAACGGTGATTCTTTCTACTCACATAATAGAAGATGTTGAACAAACCTGTGACAAAATTGCCATAATGGAAGATGGCGAAATAATATGGAATGGTTCTGTAGAAGAGGCTATTGGAGACATGGATGGCAAGGTTTGGGAAGTATGCGCAGGGAAGAATTTTAGTATAAATGGGTTGGAAGGACCGGACCAAATATGTCTCATGTCACGAACAAAGAAAAAAGAAAAAGACGTGGTGAGGTTCCTTTCTGACAAAAAAGTTCTTGATGACGCATATAATGTCACGCCGAAACTTGAAGACGCTTATGTATGGAAAATTATAGACAAAAATCAATAATAACGGTTTTAAGAGGTCAATAACTAAGTTGTGTGGCTATAAAATTTATTGTGTGTGCAGTTGTGAAATATGGTATGATGCAATATTGTTTGCATAGAGAGGAAGATTCCTTATCATATTATTCCGAAATAGGAAGAATTCTTTCTCAAATGAACGGGGGGATCAATTGAGAAAAATACAATGCTTATGCTTTACCGTTATTATTGTTCTTTGTATTACAGTAAGCTAACCGAAAAAAGGAACACTATATTGATAATTGAACAAGAAGGCTGAAAACTGAGCAACCGGAGCTGAAAACCAATATTGTTTGCATGGGTAGTTTTGATTGACAATTGACACATCATGTTCTATACTCGTAAACGCATGAATTTTGGATTGACCGGAAGTAATATCAAAAACCGGTATTCATAGAACAAATTAACTTAATAGGAGGTTTCTCAATGTCAACAAAAGCTATGTACAAAATTAGCGAGATCGGCAAGGGAAAAGTTGGTTTTTCAACAACCCGTTCGATCATTGAAGGTGCTTTCTACGGAAACAACGTAGTAAAAGTTAACACATTAAAGGAAGCTTATAATCTTGCAAAGAACTCACCCGGAACAGTCGTTACCGACATGCCCGTCTACAGAGGCGAAGAGTTCGGTCTTGACAGCGATGCAAAGGTTCTTCTTTTCAACGATGGCGCAGTTACAGGCCGTTACGCAGTAGCACGTCGTATCAAGGGCGAGCCCGGTGTGGATGAGAAGAAGCTCGACAAGGTTGTTATGGATGCTATCTACAAGACAAGATGGAAGAAGATGTACCATGCAACATGCTACGTAGGACTTGATCCCGAGTTCATGGCAAAGGCTCACCTTCTTATTCCCGAAGGAGAAGAAAACCTTCTCTACAACTGGATGCTCAACTTCCAGTACATGTCAGATGAATACAACAAGATGTACAAGAATTCCAAGCCCATCGCTGACGGTAATGAGCCTGATATCTACATCTTCTCGGATCCCCAGTGGGCACCCGTTCCCGCTCCCGATGTTGATTACAGTTGCATGAGTGATGATCTTACACTCTGCTACTTCGATACAAACGCTAACTGCGCTGCTATCCTTGGTATGAAGTACTTCGGCGAGCACAAGAAGGGAACTCTTACAATGGCGTGGGCACTTGCAAACCGTAACGGTTATGCTTCATGCCACGGCGGACAGAAAGAGTACTCACTTGAGGGCGGCAAGAAGTTCGTTGCTTCCGTATACGGTCTCTCGGGATCGGGCAAGTCCACTCTCACACATGCAAAGCACGGCGGCAAGTACGACAAGTTCGGCGGTATCAAGGTTCTTCATGATGACGCATTCATCATCAACTCCGATACCTGCGCAAGTATCGCACTTGAGCCCACATACTTCGACAAGACCAACGACTATCCTACAGGCTGCCCTGACAACCAGTATCTGCTCACAGTTCAGAACTGCTCGGCAACCATGGACGAGAACGGCAAGATCCAGCTTGTAACCGAGGATATCCGCAACGGCAACGGTCGTGCGATCAAGTCAAAGCTCTGGTCACCCAACCGTGTCGACAAGATCGACAGCCCTGTAAACGCTATCTTCTGGATCATGAAGGACCCTACACTCCCTCCGATCCTCAAGCTCAAGGGCTCGGCTCTCGCAGCTGTCATGGGCGCTACTCTTGCTACCAAGACATCATCCGCAGAGCGTGTTAAGGCAGGAACCGACATGAACGCTATCCGTATCGTGCCTTACGCAAATCCTTTCAGGACTTATCCTCTTGCAAATGATTATGTTAAGTTCCACAAGCTCGTTGACGAGAAGAACGTTGCATGCTACATCGTAAACACCGGTGATTTCATGGGCAAGAAGGTACAGAAGGAAGACACACTCGGCATCCTCGAGACGATCGTTGAAGGAAAAGGCAAGTTCGAGCAGTGGGGACCTTTCGAAGACATCGAGATCATGAACGACTGGTCAGGCAAGACCGGAGACTTCACTCCCAACCTTGGCGATGCAGATTACAAGGCACAGCTCAAGGCTTCCATGCAGACCAGAGTTGACGCTGTCAAGGGCTTCGCAGAGAAGAAGGAAGGCTACGACAAGCTTCCCGACGAGGCACTCGAAGCACTCAACAAGCTTGTAAAGGCACTCGACTGATAACAGATAACTTAGAAAAAGCTGCATACATCATTTGCAGCCTCATAACGACAAAGACGCATATCCGGGAATGCTCTCGGATATGCGTTTTCTTTTTCTTAAAGTGAAGGAGCAGGAAGCGGTCTCCCGCCTCCTGCTCCTTTCGAGGAAAAAAGAGGATAATCTATTCAAGGAAAGTATTAAGCTGTTTGTTGTTATGTGGTCTGCGCATCCACGATCTTCACATA
>JAILPE010000047.1 GCA_024699645.1 Lachnospiraceae bacterium | reverse complement strand
CTGAATATACAGCTTCTCATCACGCTTGATTGCTACAAAGTCAACTTCTTTCTTGTAAAGAACACCGACGTAAACCTCATAGCCACGGCGAAGCAGTTCGATAGCTACAATATTTTCAAGCACTCTGCCGTAATCCATATTATTTGTGCCGATTTTTGCGTAGCGGAATGAATACGGTATGTCTGATACTCCAAAGTACGCTTCTCTTTTATCGTTATATAGAAATAGCCCTTCGCGTTTCGAAATCACTCGAAACGAAAGGGCTGTAAATCCTAACTTGTATTGATATTTCATTCAGACCGAGAGCGCCGACATATATCTCCGTCCGCTCGGGTTTTGTTTTAACCCATCCCCGAGCGCGCCGGTGTGTTTCTCCGGCAAACGATAGACCGGACGCTTTTTCTCGGTCGTGTTTGCGGAGAAATATACCTGGCAGCGAGGGTTTAGTTCATCTCACCCCCGAGCGCGTCGGCATATATCTCCGTCCGCGAGGTCTATCTTGATTTTTATCAGGGTGTGATGAGCTCTTTTCCGCCCATATAAGGACGAAGCACTTCGGGAATACGTACCGACCCGTCCTCATTGAGATTGTTCTCAAGAAGTGCTATAAGCATTCTGGGAGGAGCGACAACCGTATTGTTAAGCGTATGAGCGAAGTACTTACGTCCGTCGCTGCTTACGACTCTGATTCCGAGACGTCTTGCCTGAGCATCTCCGAGGTTTGAACAACTTCCGACTTCGAAGTACTTCTTCTGACGAGGAGACCATGCCTCAACATCACACGACTTAACTTTAAGGTCGGCAAGGTCACCCGAGCAGCACTCAAGAGTACGTACAGGAATATCCATGCTGCGGAAGAGATCGACTGTGTTCTTCCAAAGCTTGTCATACCAGATCATGCTTTCCTCAGGCTTGGAGATAACGATCATCTCCTGCTTTTCAAACTGGTGGATTCTGTATACACCACGTTCCTCTATGCCATGTGCGCCCTTTTCCTTTCGGAAGCAGGGTGAATAACTTGTAAGAGTATGAGGAAGCGTATCTTCTTCAACTATGGTGTCGATATAGCGACCGATCATCGAATGCTCGGCCGTTCCGATGAGGTAGAGATCCTCACCCTCGGTCTTGTACATCATCGCATCCATCTCGGCAAAACTCATAACACCTGTAACGACATTGCTTCTGATCATGAAGGGAGGTACCACATATGTAAATCCTCTGTCAATCATGAAATCGCGTGCATATGAAATACATGCCGAGTGAAGACGTGCAATGTCACCGATCAGGTAATAAAATCCGTTTCCGGCTACACGTCTTGCCGCATCAAGATCAAGTCCGTGAAGCTTCTCCATTATATCTGTATGATAAGGGATCTCAAACGAAGGAACAACAGGCTCTCCGAACTTCTCGATCTCTACGTTGCAGGAATCATCCTTTCCGATCGGAACGGAAGGGTCAATGATGTTGGGAATGATCATCATTCTCTTTGTAACTTCTTCCTCAAGACGTGTCTGCTCTGCTTCAAGAGCCGCAAGCTCGTCCGAGAACTGCGTTACCTGCCTTTTAAGTTCTTCTGCTTCCTCTCTCTGTCCTTTTGCCATAAGACCGCCGATCTGCTTAGAGATCGAATTTCTCTTCTGACGGAGGTCATCGGCCGACTGCTGGGTCTTACGTCTCTGTGCATCAAGTTCAATAACCTCATCTACAAGCGGAAGCTTACTGTCCTGAAACTTATTTCGAATGTTCTGTCTTACTTTTTCAGGTTCTTCTCTTAAAAACTTAATATCTATCATTGATCATCATTCCTCCTGATATAGTTTCGTTACTTGTTTTTGACCGCCGGGCTTCACGAGGCACTCTGCGATCGAATTGCCGAGACCACCGCTCGGACGCCTATCGATTCACGGGTCATGATACACCAACCCACATCAAAAGTAAAGCGGACAAATAACTTAAAGCTTCGTAAAATCAAACTTTACCGCACTCATTCTTTGAAGACAAACTCACGAAGTTCGCAGTTTTCTATCGAAATACTGCTGTACTCTTCGTTTGTTATCGATTGAAAATAAGCGGTTATCATCCTTATTATGCCGCCGTGGGTAACCAAAAGAAAAGTTTTGTTCTCCCTTATCTGACGTTCCTTTAATTCATCAAGCAGATTGAATATGCGTTGTCCGAGCTTAAGCATCGATTCGCCGCCGTTATAATCACACGCAAACTGTTTCTTTACCTCATGAAATACTCCGGGATGCTTTGCATATTCGTGACCCTCGTACTCGCCAAAATTCTGCTCGACAAGACGCGGTTCACGCTCCATCGGAATCCCGGTTATCTCGCTGATGATCCGGGCTGTTTCATCCGCTCTGCTGAGAGTCGAGGCGATTATCAGATCGATCCCGGGATTATTGGTTTTAAGCCTCATTCCAAGATCTTTCGCCATCTCGATCCCTCTCGGTGTGAGCGGCATATCGGTAATTCCCTGTACTTTCTTTTCGACGTTCCATACCGATTCGCCGTGTCTTGTTACAAAAATTCTGTTAGCCATAAACTTATCATCCCTTATAATTCATGATGTGCCTCTTATTCGGCACTCTGTCATACACCTGTGTTTTTATGCGGCAAACCGCCACGATACCCACTTGCTGATTAACGCTTATGCGACAAACCGCCACGATACTCACTTTTTGATTAACGCTTATGCATCAAGGTCTATTATTTCTTCCTTTAAACATTACACATTAATGTCTCTCCCGTCAACTCCCCGAGTTTTGATCCACGAAGCGAACATCGATGCAATATACGATCCGGCCCGCAGAGTATTGTGCGATTCAGCTCATTATTTCAACCGCAGAGTATTATGCAATTCAGCTCATTATTTCAAGCGCAGAGTATAGCGCATTGCAAAAATAAGAAAGCGCCGGGGGTGTCCCGACGCTTTCGCAATTTGAAGGGGGTGTGGCACAATATTGCACCACCGGAATTAGGTATGTTTGTCATCATCTGTTGAAAATCGGTATTTCTTTCACCGACCTCAGAAATTCGGTTTGTCTGTCACCGAATACCGAAGGGGAACAGTTCTTCAAAATCTTTAAACGGATCGAAGTAATCCGGAAGTTCTTCAGATGTATAGGGTTGAACCTGTGTATCGGAATTTCCGGGAAGTCCGTCCTTTGGCGATGCCTTTGGAGCATCGGCGTTATCTTCGGGAGCCTCCGCTGCGTTTTCATTCGAATCAGCCGCTTCGGATCCGTTGTTCTGCTGTTCCTGTGCTTCTTCCTCAGGTTCGGGTTCGTTACCGAGAACCACATCGATATCCTTCTCGACAAATTCATTATCGACAAGTCTCATAACCGTTACCGTGACTGTCGTTCCGGCCCTGTATGAGCTTACTGCCGTCTTAAGATCTGTCGTCGTTGACACCGTTACGCCATTTACACGGATCACGATATCGCCGATCTCAACGCCTGCCGTTTCTGCCGCAAGACCGGGATCCAGTTCTGCAATGTAAACGCCTGTGGGCCAATTATATGCCTGGGAGATCGCAGCCGTAACTGTTTGAACATGAACGCCCAGATATCCTTTTTCTTCATGTGTGAGCGATTCTCTGTTTCCAAGCTCGTCAAGTATCTTCTGAGCTCTCGAGATCGGGATCGCAAATCCCATGCCCTCTATAGTTGCAGATGCAAATTTAACCGAATTGATACCGATCACTTCACCGCTGACGTTTATAAGAGCTCCACCGCTGTTTCCGGGGTTGATGGCTGCATCTGTCTGAATGAGCACCATCTTTGTACCGTCGATGGTCACTTCTCTGTCCTTGGCGCTTATGTAACCCACTGTCGTCGATTGGCCGTATCCCATTGCATTACCTATGGCGATCGCCATCTGTCCAACTTTTACATCATCGGAGCTGCCGAGCTTTGCAACTACCACTGAATCGACAAAAGCCTTGTCAAGTGTTGAAAGATCTACGGATACCACAGCCAGATCGGCAACGGAATCCGTTCCTTTGATCTCAGCCGAAGCGGTCGTTCCGTCGGTAAATGTTATCTTTATCGATACAGCACCTTCAACAACATGATTATTTGTTGCAATAAGCAATTCCTTATCGGTCTTTTTCATAACGATTCCGGAACCTGCTCCGGGCGTCTGATACGAACCGAAGTAACTTGTTGAGTTAAACATACAATCTATCTGAACGATCGCAGGAGCAACCTTCTCAACGATCTTTGAGACATCAGATCCTGTTGTTATCACGGTTTCAATAGTTTCCACCGTTTTTACCGCATCTGTTTCGTCTGCTCCGGAATCCCTTGCTACCTGAACCACATTATATTTTTCCGATTCTTTGGGGAAGAAATAACTGTATAAGTAGCTGCATCCGAAGAAGGTTATCGCAGCGATCAACCCGAATATGACCGCATCAATGATTTTAAAAAGCGTCGGATGTTCCGCTCTTGCCTTATGTCTTTTTTTCTCCGGCTGAGGCTGAGGGCCTCCCATATACGGGGGCATCGGATTTTGTCCGGAGCCGTTCGGATTGTAGTATGTGCCGTATACGGAACTTCCGTATCCGTAGAGAGGAATGCCTCCCTGTTTATAGCCCTGATACATATCAGATCTTACGGGTTGCCATCCTGCGTAATTACCCTGATACGGCGTTTCCCGGCCCTGTACGGGAGCCTGTCCCGTAAGTGCGGGATTCTCAGTAGTCACGGCCGATCCCTGTACGGGTGTTTCAGGAGCCGCATCTGTAGTGGCCGATACCTGCGCAGATGTCTCAGGAGCCGCATCCGTAGCGGTCGATCCCTGTACGGGTGTTTCAGGAGCCGCATCCGTAGCGGTCGATCCTGAGGTCATCTCGGGCGCGGGTGCTTCGTCCTGTGTCTGCACAGCGGGTGTCTCCGCTTCATTAACTGTATGGTCTTTCGTTTCCTGTTCCATAAATTCTTTGTTTTCTTCCATGAATATCGTCACCTGTCTTTCATATGATATGATCCTGTTTTCACGGTCTTTCAAAAATTATCTGTCCATGTCATTTTCATTTGACAGATTAGAGTCTAATCGGAAAGTGTGATTAGACTGTGAAAAAACTGTAAAGAAAAATCGAAAAGCGTTGTGCTAAATCTAATCTTATTGTAGAATCGGAACAAAAGAACGGTAGAGAAAGGAACGAATCCGGAAATATAAAATGAAAGACACTCAGGCAGCCTTAAACAGGCTTCATATAATAATAGACGGTTTACTTATCATCGGTGCGTATATGCTTTCCTTCCCGCTTCGATTTTATGTTTTTCCGTCGATATTCAGCACCATGGCACTTGCCCCGGGCGAGCGGTTTTACAGCTTTGCCAAGTATGTTTTAAATCTCATACCTCTTGTTCCGGGATACCTGATAATATATAATATAAGCGGACTATATAAGCCGCGGCGCACACACAAGACATTCAAGACGATAGGAAGCCTGATTGAGGCCAACATCCTCGGCATCTTCTACTTCTCCTTCATAATCTTCATTCAGAAGCAGTCCGATGTTTCAAGATGGTTTTACCTCATTTTCGGGATCATAAACGTTTTATTCGGTATTATTTACAGACTTTTGAGTTCGCGTATTTTTTCTCTTCTCAGAAAGAAAGGAATAAATCTCCGTCACGTTTTGCTCGTCGGTTTTTCTCCGTCGGCACAGGGATATATAGACAGAGTAAATGCGAATCCGGAATGGGGATACAGGATCTTCGGTATTCTCGATGACGATCCTTACGGTCCCGTTCAGAACTGTGGAATAAAGGTGTGCGGTTCGGTGAACAGACTTGAAGATATCATAAATGAAAATATGATAGACGAGATCGTCGTAACCCTTAACGTAGAAGAATACAAGAAACTCGGAAAAATAGTTAAGGTGTGCGAAAAATCGGGAGTGCACACAAAATTCATTCCCGACTACAACAACGTTGTTTCTTCCGTTCCCGCGCTTGAGGATCTTGAAGGATTGCCTGTCATAAACATCAGAAACGTCCCGCTGAGCAATTTCTTCAATGCCTCCGTCAAGAGAGTCGTTGACGTGATCATCGGATCGATAGCTACGCTGATCTTTGCGATCCCTATGGCCATTATCGCCATACTCATCAAGTGTACATCGCAGGGTCCCGTCATATACTCGCAGATCCGCGTCGGCCTCTCGGGGAAACAGTTTAAAATGTACAAGTTCCGCTCCATGAAGGTTCAGGATGAAGAGTCCGAAAAGAAGGAATGGACAACAAAAAAAGACAGTCGGGTAACCGGGATCGGAAAAGTGATCCGTAAGACCAGTCTCGACGAATTACCTCAGCTGTTCAATGTACTCAAAGGTGACATGAGCCTTGTCGGCCCCCGCCCCGAACGTCCCCAATTCGTTGAGCAGTTTAAGGAAGAAATACCGCGTTATATGATAAAGCATCAGGTTCGCCCCGGTATGACGGGATGGGCGCAGATCAATGGTTTCCGCGGTGACACATCGATCAGGGGAAGGATCGACCATGACCTCTACTATATCGAGAACTGGAATATCTGGCTCGATTTCAAGATCCTCTTTCTGACTGTTTTTAAAGGATTTATCAACAAAAATGCCTACTGATGAAAGACAGCCGTAATAAGCGTTTTCGCGGAAAAGGCAATACAAACAACTTACAGGAGATCTAAATGGACGATAAAGACAACAACTTTACGGATGATATGGATGATGAATTAAAGAACGATACGTCCGATAAGAAAGACAATCAAAAGTCAAACAACGATGTCATCAAAAATGACGACAACAACCAATACGAAGACATCTGCTACATGTGCAGAAGGCCTGAAAGTCAGGCGGGACGTCTTCTTAAAATGGCGGGTTCTTTCTGCGTCTGTGCCGATTGCATGCAAAAAACATTCAATCTTATGAACACAGGCGATATTCCCGGATTCCCGAACGATCCGGGCTCGAAGGATCCCAATTCGAATCCCAATAACCTCTTCGGTTCAAATCCTTTCGGATTCAACCTCGGGTATATCGGAGATATTCCGAAGAGCCAGCGTCTCAAGAAGAAACCTGCTCCCGAAGCCTCCGCAAAAACTGAAGAGGATATCAAAACACTTGATTTCAGGAAGCTTCCGCCTCCTCACAAGATCAAAGAATCCCTTGATGAATATGTGATCGGCCAGGAAAAAGCGAAGAAGGTCATCTCCGTTGCCGTTTATAACCATTACAAGCGTGTCACAAAGGATGCCTCCGGAGATATCGAGATCGGTAAATCCAACATGCTTATGATCGGACCTACGGGCTGCGGAAAAACATATCTTGTTCAGACACTCGCCAGAATACTGAATGTTCCTCTCGCAATTACCGATGCCACCTCCCTTACCGAGGCCGGCTATATCGGCGACGATGTTGAGAGCGTTCTCTCAAAGCTTCTCATGGCTGCGGAAAATGATGTTGAACGTGCCGAAACCGGTATCGTTTTCATTGATGAGATCGACAAGATAGCAAAGAAAAAGAATACTACAAGCCGTGATGTCAGCGGAGAATCCGTTCAGCAGGGCTTACTTCGTATCCTCGAAGGTGCGGATGTTCAGGTTCCCGTCGGTGCCACCAGCAAAAACGCCATGGTCCCGATGACAAATATCAACACCCGAAATATACTGTTTATCTGCGGAGGAGCATTCCCCGAGCTCGACAAGCTTATAAAGAACAGGCTCCTCAAGGGAAGCGGCATCGGATTCAACAGTGTCCTCTCAGACAAATATGATGACGACGATGTACTTTCGCACGTAACAAACGAAGATCTGCGTGAATTCGGTATGATCCCCGAGTTTATCGGTCGTCTTCCCGTCGTTTACACATTAAACGGACTCGACAAATCAATGCTCGTCAAGATCATGAGCGAGCCCAAAAACGCGATACTCAAGCAGTATCAGAAGCTTCTCGCACTCGACGGCGTTGAACTTCTCTTCGATGACGATGCGCTTGAAGCCATAGCCGACAAGGCCCTCGAAAAGGAAACGGGAGCAAGAGCCCTTCGTTCCATAATCGAGGAATTTATGCTCGACATAATGTACGAGATTCCCAAAGACCGCTCGATCGGTAGGGTTACGATAACCCGTGACTACATAGAATCAAAAGGCGGCCCGAGGATCGAACTCCGCGGTGCCACCCCTGTATTACCGTCAAATTTTGCCGAAAATTCCAATTAAGACCGTCCGAAGATCTCGCTTATGATGATCCGGGCTGCCCTTTGTGACGCACGTCCGTCCTCGCGTACTCCGAGTTCTCTGTAGAACGACTGAGCCCGCGCGGTATAAAGTTCGCTGTCATAGGCCTTTACCGCATCGGCAAGCCCCTTACTGTCCCGTGCAATAGGAAAAGGAAGTTTGTCATAAACAAAATACATTCCTCTCTCTTTTGCATAACGTTCGCTGTCGGGCGCAAACAGAAAGCAAGGTTTACCGGTGTAGGAAAACTCAAACATTGTATTCGAATAGTCCGTGATCAGCACGTCCGCCGCTTCAAGAAGCTCGTAAATGTCATGATACGACGAAACATCTTTTATATCGACGCCCATACCACCCGCGTTGCATCCGTGTGAGATCGCAAGCGGGTGTAATTTTACGCAGAGCACAAAATCTTTACCGAATCTTTCTCCGAGAGCGCGGACAACCTCTTTACCGTCAAACGCACCGAGCGGCCCGGCATCTTCTCCTCCTCCTCTGAATGTCGGAGCATACAGAACGACTCCCTTTCCGGGGTCGATCCCGATCCGTTTGAGTATCTTCGTTCTGCGTTCTTCTTCCGCAGATTTCCAATTGTCCGCTCCCGTTCTCCGGTCTTCCCCCGCAGATTTCCGATTGTCCGCTTCTTTATACACTTCATTTTGACGCCTATGCCTGCTTTTTCTAAGCATACGGTCAAGACGCGGCGATCCCGTAACGGCGATCCTTCCTTTATAGCCGAATGCATGTCTATATACATCATTGCAGAACTCGCTGTTCGAAAGAAATACATCGGCAAGGCCCGTATCATAGGAAGCTTCCTCAAGATACTCTTCCGAGAGTCCGCTCGCATCTGCTTCGATCCTTTTGAGGGGAAGGCTTCCGTGCCAGGTCTGCATATAGAACTGCCCGGATCTTTTTCTGACATAGTAAGGCTTATGATTGCAGTCCACCCAGACTCTCGCCGTTGCAAGATAATATACTGCACGTATACTTCCGGCCGAAACAAACTTTATATCTTTCAGAGCTTTGATTGCCCGGTTCCCGTTTTTCGGGTCGGAGGTATCGCCGTAAAGGAGTTTTTTCTTTCCCCCCGCTATAAAAACGATTTCAAGCCCTCGGTCAAGCCTTCGGAGAGCAAGTGCGATACTTTTCGGATTGTCACCGTATCCCCATACATTTTCAAAAACAACACGTTTTTGTTTTATCGGTAAATGTCCGAACAGGGTAAAGCAGCATCCGAGGATCCTGCCGCGCAACTTCCTGTAGATCTCTTTAAGCTTTTCCGGCATTATACGCTTTATGAATGATCTCATAGAATTCGTCACCGGTCCTTTCCCACGAAAGCCCCTGCATATGTTTGCGTGCTTTCTCGTTTCTTTCTTTGATCCTTGCCGGATCCTTGATCGCTTCCAAAAGCATTGCCGCAATATCTCTGTCATTTATTGAAGCAAGCAGTGCCGTATCGTCCGGGAAGAAGAACGGATACGTTCCCTCCCTGAACTCTATGAGAGGAAGCCCTGTCGCATGCATCTCATAAGGAACAAGCGAAATATTGCTCATGGACGCTACCATTCCGAAATCGGCTTCGGCATAAAGGCGCGCCAATCCTTCATGGGTGAGCTGTCCGAGGTTTTTTCCTCCGGGTATCCGGTATGTCCCGGCTTCCCCGAAATATCTCACATCAAGCATTATTCCCTTACGAGCCAGCTCATGTGCCGTATTGGTGAGTATATACGGGATAAGATTCGGAAGTCTCTTCCCGTAGTATTTCACATAGACGGCAATCGTTATTGTTTTTTTATCCGCATAAGCGTCATAATCTCTCTCTGTAACAGGATATTCACGTGCTTCGTAGGGGAATGAGATCTCATCAATCGGTGAAACGGGATGCGCCTCTTTTTCGATCATCTCCCTGTTCCACGCCCCGAGACTGACCATGTGAAGACCCTGACCGTATGTACTGCGGCTCATGAGGAACTCTTCCCCAAACCTGTAAAAATACGGTTCATAATCCTGAACAAAATACATTCTGTATGTGTCAAGCTTCTTTGCGTACGACACGGTATCCCATGAAGTCGCAACTACGACATCGGGCATAACATACTTCTTTCCGATCCCCGAGACATAGGCATCAAAGGGAGCGAAACTTCCCTCGTAGTTTTCGAGATTTGCCTTCGCGCAGAGCTTCATTTCCTCAACGCTCTGCTTTTTGTATACCAGATACAAAACCTTCATACCTTTTTGAGCAAGTCTTGTTCCGAGTCTGAGTATCGATGTCTCCCCTCCGTGAAAACGGACCATCCTGGTTATCACAAATGCGATCGTATCAGTTCCTTTCATGGGAGGATTTTCAACCGTAGATGCGTCATAGCCGTCAAAAACGGCTTCCATCCTGCGGCGCCCCACAAGATACTGCGCGTTATGCATGAGCGAAAGTGTCTTCCGCTTTAATTCACGTACAAATGCTTCCTTCATATAAAACTTACTCCTTTTCCGGTCTGATTAACCGGTAATAAAGTTTTCTATCTTTTTCGCGACACATTCCGAAGCGTGACCGTCTTCAAATGATGCGAATTTATCCCTGAACGCTTTTCTCTTGTCCTGCCATTTTTCGGTCAGCTCCCGATCGGTTCCGAGTGACACGATATCCTTTATCAGCGAATCGGTATCGCGCGATATCGGTCCGGGTGCTTCCTGTTCAAAATCGAAATACCATCCGCGGAGTTTGTCTCTGTAGCGTTCAAGGTCGTAGGCGTAAAAGAACATCGGCCTCTCAAGCAACGCATAATCAAACATTACGGACGAGTAGTCCGTGATCAGCACATCCGCTTCTTTTAAAAGTCCGGCCATATCTTCGCTGCTTCGTGCGATACGCAAAAATCCACTCTCGATCGCACTCTTCGGGAATGCGTCGGCATCACTTTTCACGAGATAGTGGAGCTTTACCGTGAGTGTCCACTCGCCACCAAGTGCCTTTTCAAGTGCTTCTATATCAAGCGAAGGCTCATATCCGTACCACCATCCCTCGCCGCTGTATACATCATCACGCCAGGTCGGAGCATATAATATGTTTTTCTTTTTGCCGGGCTCTCTGTCTTTGGTATCCGCGGGCTCTCTGTCTTTGGTATCCTCGGGTTCTCTGTCTTTGGTATCCTCGGGTTCCACGGTGTCGCCGGCGGCGGAAGCGCCCGCATTGTTGATCTGAAAGAGCACGTCGTTTCTGGGATACCCGCACTCAAGTATTTCACCTTTGTAAGAGAAACAGCTTCTGAAAACTTTCGTGGTGAACGGCGAAGCGCTCAAAAGCACATCCCATTTCGCACTCTCCTGTGCCACCTTGTCTTTATACTTTAAGAGAGCCTTTTCCCTGTACTTTTCATCGTCGGCGTTTTCAGCCTTCATAGAAAAAGTATCTATATCGGCGCCGAGCTTCTTAAGAGGAGTGCCATGCCATGTCTGCACATAACGCTGACTCCTTTTCTTCACAAGATATCCCTCATGGCGGGTGTCAAACACCCATACCGAAGCGCGCGACATAAGAATATAATACGAAAAAGTGCCGTATGTTACAATCCTGCAATCGGGCGATGCCGCAAGTCCTTTGCGTAAAGCCTCCCGAGTAAAGACCCACACAGGTTCGAAGCTAAACGATCCGCGGTGTTTTTCCATCCGCTCATAGATGGCACGTACAGATCCCGAGTAGCTTTTTCCCATAAAGCTGTCAAATACGACAAGTCCTTTTTTTGTCGGGATCAGATGCGTCAGGCACCTGTATGCCGTCACTGCCAGACCTTTCACAATTTTCTTAATCATAACGCTTCTCCTCAGATGCAACGCTCCCGTACTTTTCCTCTATAAATTCCACCGCTCTCTGCGATGCCTTTGCATCATCCGGACCTGTGAAGAAGTCTCCGGTGGCTTTATAACGCTCAAGGTAAGGCCCGAATCGATCCGGGTCCATGTTTAATGCTCCGGCAAGCTCATCCTGTGTTCTCACAACAGGCCCGGGGCAATAGCTCTCCATATCGAAGTAGAGGCCCCTGAGCTCTCCCTTATATTCATCTTCATCATATGCATAAAAAATGATAGGTCTTTCAAGCAGCGCGTAATCAAAGAAAACGGACGAATAATCGGTGATGAGCATATCGCTCGCCAGATAAAGGTCGTTTATATCGTCGTAACCGCTCATATCAACGGCATTATCGCCGAACACCCCGCCGACACCGTCGGTCTCCGACACAAAATAGTGCATCCGCAGCATAAAGAAACAATCGGGGACCTTTTTTATGAAATCCTTGTCGAACGGAAGCTTCATCTCGTAGTCTCCGCTGCCCCTGAACTTGTTGTCGCGCCACGTCGGTGCATAAAGTATTATCTTTTTGTCCGCGGGAAGTCCAAGCTTCTCCCTGAGGTTGCGCTTTACGCTCTCATCAGCCGAAGCTTTCAGCCTGTCGTTGCGCGGGTAACCGAGCTGCACTATACGTTCTTTCGGCATCATAAAAGCATGTTCAAAAATGTCGGTCGAGTATGTGTTGCCCGAAAGCAGATAATCCCATTTTCTCGACTGATCGTAGAATATTTTTTTGTATCCGGGACTCGCCGTATAAACCTCTTCCATATCAAAAACAAGTCTCTTAAGCGGTGTCCCGTGCCATGTTTCAAAAAAGAACTGCCCGCTTCGCTTTACATACCACGACGGCTGACGCATATTGCTCACAAGTATCCCCGCCCGTGCAAGCGCAAACATATACCGGAGCGTGCCCGGCTTCACACACCTGTGCGATCCCGGAATAGCTTTCCTGCCTTTCTTTTTTATACTCCAGACGAACTTGCGGTCATAAGCGTTTTCGATGTATTTTTCATAGATATAACGCGGACTGTCACCGTACAGATCACCGTTAAAGCTCTCAAAAAAGATCATGTCTTTTCTGACACGCATCCTAAGAGCGAGCTTCCTGTAAAAGAGAAGTCTCCACTGGTCCTTTGATCCGAAAAGCCCCTTCTTTTTCTTTTTGAAAACTATCCGGTTTGCGATCTTTTGAGCTTTGCCCATGTCTCCGTTTCGGAGCGCCTCAATGATCTTTTTTTGTCCCTTGTCGGGCATATTTTTTATAACGCCTATGTCTATGCCTTCAAGCGCCTTTTGTACTGCCGCACAGTCATCCCTCTTCAGGCGTTCGCTCCGTCCGAGTCCCTTTGGTCCGTTATCTCCGGTCAGACATTTTTCGAAGAAATAACCGGCACAGAGGGCAAGGTTCTGTAAGCCTGCTTTTTTACCGAGCTTATTCGCATCGTAAAAAGAAGAGCAGAACTGCCCGATCCTTACCGGACTTTCTTCCTGGCTGAGCGAAGGACAGTTTATGGGATCATTGTGGATTCTTTTGTAATATGATATGTCGCTTACCCTGACAAATTCCGCAGCTTCCGAGAGTTCGGTCATAAACGTAAGCTCACTGTAGTACCTGAATCGTTCAGGAAAACGTTTTTGCGATATAAGCTTTCGGGGAATGATAAGCCCGACAGCCCTCATCGCCATCGGAATTTCCATATCGAAATAAGACTCGGGTACTCTTTTTTCAATAACTGCGTCTCTGCAGTAAAACGTACCGCGCAGATTAAGAACAATAACAGAATCGGGAAACCTTTCGGCGCTATTTACAGCACGTCCGATATCCCCCGGCAGGAAATAATCGTCGCTGTCAAGGAACAGGACAAGATCGCCGCTGCAGCGTTCAAGTCCCCTGTTTCTTGATGCGGCCGTTCCCAACGGGTCCATGGGATCGTCATCACATACTATCACTTCAACATCCTCGTATCCGCCTTCTCTTATTCCCGCAAGGCAGTCACGAAGATATTGTTCACCCCTATAGTAAGGTATGATAATGCTCAGCTTCATCTCGTTCCCCGCATTTAAATCTATTTTTTGTTGATATAGCTCTCCTCGTACCTGTCGCAGACCTCCTCGGCCTTTCCGGAATCAACGAGTCTTCCGTGATCAAGGATGATCGCCTTATTGCATATCTGTCTGACCTGTTCACTCTGATGTGATACGAGCAGGACGGTAACACCGTCCTTCATCATCTTTTTGAGTTTGTTCGCGCTTTTCTTTTTAAATTTTGCATCTCCGACTGAAAGCACCTCGTCGAGTATGAGAATCTGCGGATCGACTATGGTTGCTATCGAAAACCCGAGTCTCGCTCTCATTCCCGAAGAATAGTTTTTAACGGGTACATTGATAAAGTCGCCGAGTTCCGAAAACTCAACTATCTCATCAAATTTTTCATTGATAAATTCCCTTTTGTATCCAAGCATGCTTCCGTAGAGGTATATATTTTCCGCACCGGTATAATCTTTGTCGAATCCCGCTCCGAGCTCGAGTAGCGGAACCACGCTCTCCTTTACCGTAACCGTTCCTTCGGTGGCTTTGAGGACCCCCGCTATAACTTTAAGCAGTGTACTTTTTCCCGCGCCGTTGAGTCCGAGTATTCCGACACGGTCTCCCTTTCGGATCGTAAACGAAACATCCTTAAGCGCCCAAAATTCCTTGTATTTGAGCTTTCGATGAACAAGCCTTATAAAATACTCCTTGAGTGAATCAACCTTCTGCTCGGCCATATTGAACTTCACGCCGAGACCCGTTACTTCGATCACTTTCTTCTTGGGCTTTTTCTTCTTCGGTTTTTCCTGTATTTCAACAATGTTTTCAGGCATTTTCGGTCCTTTCTGAGATTGATCCCGCGAATCGTTTTACTTTGCGGTTATATATAAAGGATGAATTTGTCCTGCTTCTTATAGAAGAGGAAGCTCCCAATGAGCATGACGACCGCGCTAAAACCCATCGCATACCACATATGGTACATATCGAGGGGTCGTCCGAAAATGGCATTTCGGAAATTAACTATCAAAGAATAAAGCGGATTGATCTTAAATATCCATTCATTTGTAATAGACTTCAAAGACTCCACTTTATAAAATATGGCACAGGTGTACATGATCAGCATGAGTACCACCGTCCAGAGGTATTCCAGATCCCTGAAGAACACATCGAGTACCGAAAGGATGAGCCCCACACCAAACGTCAGGAAAAAAACAAGTATCAGAGGAACTATCGATCCGATTATCGCGGTTGTGATCGTGACCTTCTCATACAGGACCACTCCAACAAGAACGATAAGCGAGATCAAAAACATCAGATAGCTCGACATCGTCGATGCAAGGGGATACATATACTTCGGAACATATACTTTTTTTATCGTCGATGCGTTCTTTCGTATCGACTTGAGTGCCGTCTTGGTCCCCGTAGAGAAAAAGCTGTACAATAATCGTCCGCACAGGATATAAACGGGGAAGCTCTCATCTCCCTTACCGAGCAGCCCCGAAAAGACCACAGTCAGGACTATCATCGTAAGAAGCGGCTCAAGAAGCGTCCAAAGGACTCCCAGAACGGAACTTCTGTATTTAAGTTTTATGTCTTTCTTTATCAGCTCATAAAGAAGATATCTGTATTTGCTGAAATTTCGAAAGGCTGTCAGCATTAATCTTCCTCCTATCACCGGTTAAATCATTCGATTCAGTGCACTGAATATCGCTCTTATCGAAGCACGGGTCGTACTTGAGCTGACCCCGACTCCGTAAGCCGTTTTCCCGCTTTCGCAGTCGTACAGGTTGATATATGCAGCTGCCTGGGCATTAGATCCCGCCGTTAATGCGTGCTCGCTGTAGTCAAGAATGCGAAGCGATCTTCCAAGCTCCTGTGAAATAGCTGTTTTAGCGGCATCGATAGGTCCGTTTCCCTTTCCGGTTACTTCCCTCAGTTCACCGTGGTCGGTGTATGTGAGCGTTGCCACGGTAAGGAAGTTGTCGGCCACTGCCGTAGCTTCGTCGGTCGTATTGATGCTCTTGAAATGGTACGGTTCCTTTTTATCGATATAATTGCGTTTAAACTCCTGCATGATGCGTTCCTGGCCGACCTCGCCCTCGCTCTCGCTGATGTTCTGGATTATCTGCGAGAACTCGCCTCTCATGTCACGAGGTAACCTAAATCCATGATAAACCTCAAGAACATATGCGACGCCTCCGCGTCCCGAAAGACTGTTGATCCTTACGAAGGATTCGTATATACGTCCGATATCTCCCGGATCTATGGGAAGATAAGGGATATCCCATATCTTCGAAGGTTCCTTTTCCCTGTACTCAAGGACTTTATTGATCGCATCCTGGTGACCGCCCGAAAAAGCGGTAAATACAAGGTCGCCGGCATACGGATAACGCTCGGGAACCTTCATCCCGGTAAGACACTCGTATTTATTTCTCAATGAAAGTATGTTTGAAACGTCAAGCTCGGGATCAATCCCCCGTGCCAAAAGATTGCATGCAAGATTTAAGAGATCGCAGTTTCCCGCTCTTTCTCCGTTACCGAACAATGTACCCTCGATCCTCTTTGCTCCCGCAAGCATCGCAAGCTCAGCCGCAGCCACTCCCGTACCTCTGTCGTTGTGCGGATGTATACTGAGTGTTATTCCCTCGATTCCTTCAATATCACGCGCGATAAGCTCCATCTTATCCGCAAATTCATTTGGCATGATGTTCTCGACCGTTGTGGGAAAATCAAGGATCATAGGTTTTTCCTTCGAAGGTTTCCAGACCTCTATCACTCTTTTGTACGTTTCCCTGACAAAATCGGGTCGGGACTCCGTAAAGCTTTCGGGAGAATACTCAAGTGTGACATTTATGTTTTTTTCTTTGGCGAGTTCTTTTACAAGGCGCGCAGCATCAGCACCCATATTGATCGACTCGTCATCGGGTATTCCGTAAACTATATGCCTCTGAATATCCGAAGTATTGTTGTATATGTGAAAGATCACATTGTCAGCACCTTCGATCGCTTCAAAGGTTCTTTTTATCAAATGTTCTCTGCATTGTGAAAGCACCTGGATCTTAACGTCCGCGGGCACGAGCTTTCTCGCGAGGAGCTCCCTCACAAAATCAAACTCTATTCCCGACGCGGAAGGAAAACCGACTTCAATTTCTTTAAATCCCATCTTGACAAGAAGTCCGAAAAATTCGAGTTTTCCCTCAACCGTCATAGGATCCGTAAGTGCCTGATTTCCGTCTCTGAGATCGACACTGCACCATATCGGAGCTCTCTCAAGTCTTCTTTCCGGCCACAACCGCTTTCCCTTCATGTCAGAAGCGGGTAAAGCCGCGTATCTTTCGTAATTCATATCGTCGTTTCTTTCTTTTCAGTCAGTCTTACCATGACACTTCCTGCCGATACCTTCACCGGACCGTCATAACGGTACTTCATCTGTCTGGTATAAGTTCCCTCGTTGCAATCAGCAACGTCTATATAAAGGCCGAGATCTTCAACGGTCACGTCTGCGATCTCTTCCTCGGAACCGCTTATCGTAACAACCGCATTCCAGAGCGAATACAGAACTCCGTCAAGCTTGTCCGACAAATTCAAAAGCTCAATGTCACCTTCGACAAGCTCAAATCTCTTTTCGGCAAGCGGCTTAATGGTTATCATAACTCCGACGCTCATACCGTCGTCTTCCGTAAGATGCGTCCCCTTATAATGCACTTCAAGATATTCCGAAAGGTCTATCGCCTTCTCGATCGTTGTGTCCGCTCCCTCCGTATCAACACTCACCTCGATCTTTGTGATGTGTGAGAGCATCGACTGCGGAGCGGCTATCATAACACTCGAAGGTGCAAATTCGATCTTGTCGACATAGTAGCCCTCTTCGGGATCACCCGTAGTAACAACTTCGATGGGTACGTTTTTAACAGGGCAGATATCGGTAGTAACTTCCACGCTGTTCTGGTTGAACGATATCTTTTTGGGATCGACGACATTTCCTTCGGAATCATAAGCGACAAGCTCATACTGATCCGTAAACGATGTCATCCTGCCCTCAAGATCGACCTTAACGGCAATTTCTTTTACAGAGCTTACCGAAGAAGTGGAACCCGTCACCTGAATAAGGCTCGAGCTTACACTCGTATCGGTGCAATAATAACCTTCCCTGACTTTACCGCTCGTTATGACGCGCACCGCAAAAGGCAGTGTCAGCGGATCCTCGAGCCGGACGGCCATATTCTCGTTCTGCAGTGAAATATTTAATTCGTCGGCATTCTCTATCAGACACTTAACGTTGATGGGCACCATGTACATCTTATTAAGGTTGTTAAAATCGGCAACAGCCTCAAAGTCTTCGTTTCGGAGCAGATCGACAAGAGATCTTCTGCCTTTTACCTTAAGGGTTACCGTGTCTCCCGCCTCAACGAGGTATTCATAACCTCTCGAGGCAATAACCTCGTCATTTGTTATCTGTACAGGAATGTTTTTGAATGTCTGTGTTATGGTGGGATCGTCTATATTTGTGATCGTCAGCCACAAAAGCATGGCAATAATGAGCGATCCTATCTTTAATCCCAAATTATGTAAGATCCGGTTTTTCATCTCGTCATCGCCCTCTCCTTCTGAATCCTGCGGAGTAACTTCTTTCCTCTTCCCACTTTACCCTCTTTTTCAGACTCGCTGTTCTGGAAGAGCAGCAAACGCTCACGCAGCTGTTCCTTGGTCACACGTCTTGACAGCTCTCCGTTTTCTGCGATCGAAACGCCGCCGGTCTGTTCGGATACGACGATCGTGAAGCTGTCCGTCGCTTCGCTTATGCCGACTGCCGCACGGTGCCTCGTTCCGAGTTCCTTGCTTATCCTCATATTGTCTGACAACGGCAGATAACAGGTTGCTGCTGCAAGCCTGTCGCCCCGCACAATAACAGCACCGTCATGAAGCGGTGTGTTGTGTTCAAAAATATTAATGAGCAGCTCAGCCGTGATCACTGAGTCGAGCTTGATTCCGGTAGCTTCGTAATCGTCGAGATTGACAGATCTCTCGATAACGATAAGCGCTCCCGTTTTGGCTTTTCCGAGTTCAACCGCTGCCCTGACAAGTTCGTTCACCGACTTGTCCGATATAAGACCTTCTTCCTTCGAATCAAGGAAAGGTGACATGATATTTCTTTTTCCGAGTTGTTCAAGCGCTTTTCTGAGCTCAGGCTGGAACAAAATGATGATCGCCGTGATTGAAACCCCGACACCGTTTGCGAATATCCAAAGAATTGCATTGAATCCGAGTATAGCGGCAACAACATATATGACGAACAGCACCAGGATTCCTTTCAGAAGCGCCCATGCCTTCGTGTTCTTAACCCACTTGATCACATAATAGACCAAAATAGCAATAAGCAGTATCTCGATCACATCCATGACCGTGATCCTCTTAAAGATAAATGGGCTTACAAAATTCGAGAAAAATTCCTTTATGGTATCCATGACTTTCCTTTCATGGCGCGAGCACGCTTATTGTTGATACCGCCTATCCCGGCTCATCGGTCAATCCCGTCGGGATCGTCGTCAATATCCATCTCTTCTTCAAAGTCGGACTCATAATCGCCCTTCACATCCGACATTGCGTACCTCATCGCCATATTTTCATCTTCTTCATAGCCTTCGTTGTCGTCGTAATATCCGTCCTGATCGTACTCACCTTCGTATCCTTCACCGTCACGTCCGTAGTCGTCACGATCATCCTGAGCCTGTGCGTCTTCGTCATCATAGCCGTTGTAAAGATCATAGCCCGGTGCCTGTTCGCTGTATGCCGACACATAATCCTCATCATCAGGGTATTCATCCGAATCCCTTACGTCATCCGATGTCGACAGGATGCGGATATTATGATTCGTCATGCTTATCTTGATCTTGGGTACAGCCTTAACATAGTAGTAGAAATCGTCATCTTCAAATTGAACATGTTCGATCGCGGTATAATCGAGGACTCGTTTCATGAAATCCGATACCACGGCTATCAGCGCGCATATAAGCGTCATGAAGATCACCGTTCCGACTGAAATGGACAGATTGAATTTAAGCGATCCAACAAGGAAACCGATGATGTTCACTACCGCACCCGCTCCGATAGAGATAAGGAACGAGTAATCAAAAGGTAAACGTCTGAGCAAAAATACGGTAAGAATTACAAGCGCAAATACAACAATAACGATATACATCTCTTTCTGCCCGACTATGACATTCAGGAGATCGTTGTAATAATCGATCAATATATCAACATTAACCTTTTCGAGATTGATCCCCGAAAAGTTTTTTATAACGTCTATCAGGTAATAGAACACCACTCCGCATGCACAGGGCATGATCGCTACCGGCGTAGCCACACACCCGAGAATGAGCGGAACGGCGTAATGCAGGTTAAGCGGTGCGAGGAGTGGGATAAGCACGGCAATGATCGCGTTACCGTTTGAGAATCTCATAAGTGTCGCATAAAGCACCATAAATATCAGCAAAACAAGTATCGCGAGATACAGGGATGCGTTATACACATGCAGGAGTGTGAGCGCCATTGCAAAAAACACCATAACTCCGCCCGGAGTGACTGCACTTACCAGCGAAAGCAAGAGAACGATCGATGTTTTGGTAAATCTCGGATCGGTTCCTATCGCGCTGTTCAGATTGCTGAACACAAGGAGTGCCACTATGAATTTGATGACCGGATTTACGATGTGTCTCACTTTGCGATACGTGTCTATCGCTATGTTCCGGATTTCAAGTATCTTCGTTAACATACAACTATATTCCTCTTCTTTCCCACTTCTTATAATTCGTTTCCGTAAGAATCTTCGTCTTTATATATCTCTCTGAGCTCCCGGATCAATTTGTAATATTTTTTAAGTCTTTTTCTTGAAAACTGATACTTGAGCGAATACCCGACAAGGGAGCCTATCAGATAAACCGCCAATACGACTATGTACCCTCCGAGGATCTGCTTTCCCAAAGCCGGATAATCGAGTGTCAGAACATTGTCTATGATGTATTCAAGATTATAAAGTACAAAAAGCAGAGCAAAGATTATATACGCTATCGAAACACTCACAAGTGTTCTAAGGACTTGAAGCCTCGCGTAATCGCTCTTAAAATACTTATTGAATCTGAGATCTTCCTTTCCCTCATGCTTTTCGTAAATAGACATTCGGGTCATGATCCTGACTTTATTGTTGTCGATCATAATATTCCTGTTCTCCTCTGTCGGTACGTTTATCGCATCGCTACATTGTAGCACACGGTGTTTTCCTTTTCGACAATATCTTTGTTACAAAAGTATTAAGCATTCATGCAACGTTATCAATAACCGAATTTTCCGATAAGTGACTCGTCATCTTCTATCCAGGTGCTGACTTCAATGACACGGTAATTTTCCTTGTCGTCGCGAACATACACCTTTTCGATGCCCGAATTGATGATCATTCTCTTACACATCGAACACGAATTTGAATTTTTGATATATTCGCCCGTATCGGCCTCCATTCCGGTAAGGAAAAGAGATGCCCCGATCATATCGCGACGCGATGCGCTTATGATCGCGTTTGCCTCTGCGTGAACACTTCTGCATAACTCATATCGTTCGCCTCTCGGGATCCCGAGCTCTGTACGTATGCAGGTTCCGATGTCACTGCAATTGGCACGACCTCTCGGAGCCCCGACATATCCCGTCGAGATGACCTCGTCATTCTTGACTATAACGGCACCGTAATGCCTGCGAAGGCACGTACTCCTGTGTGCCACCACTTCAGCAAGATCAAGGTAATAGTTTATTTTATCACGCCTCTCCATAACGATTTCCTCCCGTATTTTTTTCCCTGAACGATATGTAATATATCCATATTTTTTCGCTCATTTATCCATTTTTGCTCTACCCTACATCATACCACATTCTCTTATCTTTTTACAATAAATAAAACAGAGGCGAAAAATCGCCTCTGTAAATCATCTTTCATCGAATATCCGACAACGGATATCACGAAGTGTATTTTGTAAGTGTAGCTCTTACGGCACCCTCTCCCGCATTAAGTTCATTGAAATATGCGGTGATCTTTGTAAGAAGTCCCGCTTTTACAAGATCTGTACCGAAGAATACGTCATTGCTTAAGATCGGCTTTAAATCTTCTTCTTTTACGCTCTTTCCGAACGTAACCGTTCCGAGGAGTTCCTTAGCCGTCTCGAGCATGGGGTCACTCGAAGGTTCGAATTTTTCACCGCTGTCATCGATCCCCAAAAGGTAACGAAGCCATCCGGCGATAACAAGAGGCATATACACGAGTTCCTTGACATCTCCCTTGGCAATATGTGCCTTGAAGTTCTCTCCGTAGCGGATGGGGAGCTTTTGAGACGTGTCTGTGGCTATTCTCTGAGGAGTATCCGGCATAAACGGATTGGGAAAACGCTCATTAAGGCATTCGTTGAGGAATTTCACGGGATCTATGATACCGGGATTCTCCACAACGGGCATTCCCTCTTTGGCGCTCATTTTCTCTATAAGCGTTTTAAGCTCTCTGTCTTTCATCTCTGCTGCGATCGAAGTATGTCTGAGAAGGCATCCGAATATCGCAAGTGCCGTATGAAGAGGATTAAGGCAGGTACAAACCTTCATTCTTTCTGTTTTGTTAACGGTATCCCTGTCCGTAAACATGACGCCGCGTGCTTTGTCGAGTGCGGGTCTTCCGTTTGGGAAATCATCCTCGACGATAAGATACTGAGGTCTCTCCGCATTAACGAATGCAGCGATATATGTTCCGTTCGGTGTAACAAACGGTCTGATGTCCTCGATTCCGTCCTTTGCAAGTTCTTCTTCTACCTTTGCATCGGGACGCGGAGTGATCTTATCGATCATACTCCAGGGGTATGAAACACTCTCCTTCAGATACTTGACATCGGCTTCACCAATTTTGCCGGCTTTAAGCCATTCATCGGCCAGTCTGAGAACTGCCTTCTCGATCTTTTCTCCGTTGTGAGAACAGTTGTCCATCGAAACAAGTGCAAGAGGCGTTCCGTTTTTCCTTCCTCTCAGTATCGTAAGCGAAGCGATGACCGCCATAAGATGATGTGCCGTCACACTGTGATCGGGTCCCGATGCCCTTCTCTTCATGTCGGAAAGTATCTCGTCCGGAGATGAAGCAATATCTGCCGTTACATTCGGGAAACGGTTTCCTTTCGCATCTGCGAGGGCATATCCTTTCTCCGTGATCGTAAACGAAACCATCTGAAGCGAAGGCTCGCAGAAAATCTTTTCTATTCTGTCGAAATCATACTCTGTCGTAAGTGATTCACCCACACTTGCAAGCACTTCCTTGTCGGTCGTACCGTCGTAATTGAGTGTAACGTTAACGCAGAGGTCGTCGTGAGGTCTGTAGCACTCGGTGATTATCTCCGTACCGTGACTTTCCGCCGCAATGATGCCTTCCTGCATTTCTCCGCTGTTAAGAAGACTCTGAGCCGCACTGCAAAGGAAGGCCCTGAAGATGTTTCCCGACCCGAAGTGGAGCCATATGGGCGACTTTGCCGTTTTTTCACGCATCTTCTCTATATCAAATTCGGGAAGGCGGTATCCCTTCCAATCGTTTTTATTCTCAATACCTTTTCTGTTTAAAACCATTTCTTCCTCCCGGCACCGTATGAATACGGTTACCTTTCATTTTTTCCCTGTCCGAACAGTTAACGCTGATTGCAGCATTATTTGCCGTCGATCTTGTCGAGCATCTCAAACGCACCGAGAAGATACATGATTCCGAGTGCTCTGTCATAAAGTCCGTAACCGGGTCTGCATTTTTCGCCCCAGATATGACGTCCGTGATCGGGTCTTATATAACCGTCAAATCCCATATCATGATATGCCTTGACTATATCGAGCACTCCCGTATCGCCGTCACAGTCACGATGTGAAACTTCCTTAAAATCACCGTTCGGAAAATGCTTAACATTACGGATATGGGCAAAAGCAATCCTGTCGCAGTGCTTGCGAACGATGTCCGCAGTGTTGTTCTTGGGATTGGAGCTGACCGACCCCGAGCAAAGTGTAAGACAGTTGTAAGGATCATCAACCATCTTGAGGAAACGGTCTATCGAAGGCTCGTCAACAAGAAGTCTGGGAAGTCCGAATATATCCCAAGGCGGATCGTCCTGATGGATCGCAAGCTTGATATCTGTCTCACGACAAGTGGGCATAAGCGCTTTAAGGAAATACTCAAGATTTTCCCAAAGTTTTTCCTTCGTAACATCCTTATATGCATCAAAGAGCTCGGAAAGATGAGCCATTCTCTCGGGCTCCCATCCGGGCATTGTGAAGCCCTTGCAGTTTTCCGTGATATATTTGGCCATTTCAACGGGATCATCCATTATCTTGTCTTTCTCGTAATACATGGATGTTGAGCCGTCCTCGTTGGGATGGAAAAGCTCGGTCCTTGTCCAGTCAAAAACAGGCATGAAATTGTAGCAGACCACTTTCACGCCGTACTTTGCAAGGTTGCGCAGAGTCTGCTTGTAGTTCTCAATGTATTTGTCCCTTGTGGGAAGTCCTATCTTGATGTCGTCATGAACATTGACCGATTCAACCACGTCAACGTTAAAACCGTAAGACTTGATCTCGTCCGTAGCTTTCTTTATCTCGTCTTCTTCCCATACAATACCGGGCATCTTGTCATGAAGTGCCCAAACGATCCCTTCGACACCCGGGATCTGCTTTATCTGTTCAAGAGTGATCGTGTCGTTGCCGGTTCCGTACCAGCGAAATGTCATCTGCATAAAAGCTCCTCCTGTATATGCGGTATCACGATCCGCCTCACGCGCAGGCTCTTTCCCACCCGTACCGCAGATCTGATCATCTGTATAAAACACACTCTTAAAGTCTACAACCTATTTCTCATAAAACCAATCAAATCGTGCCGAATAATTGACTATATAATATCCTCATTGTCAGGCCCGCTCTGTTCTTCCTCGAGTCGCTCCCTCTCTGCACGTTCCGCTTCGAGAGCCCTTTCCTTCTCGCCTCTTACGAATACTTCGTCATATATGTTTTCACATGCATGGCCGTTCTCCCATGAGCAGAAACGCTCATAGAAAGCATCGTATCTGTCCTTAAAACGCGCACTCACACTGCCGATATCAAGGATCGCATCCGCAACCTCCTCACTCGTGTAAAGAAGCGGTCCGGGAACGGTCGACTCCATATCGAAGTAGAAGCCTCTGAGAATATCCCTGTACTTGTCGATGTCGTACGTATAGAAAAGAATAGGTCTTTTAAGCCCGGCATAATCAAAGAATACAGACGAATAATCCGTGATGCATATGTCGCTTATCAGGTAAATGTCCGCGATGTCCGGGTATTTGCTCAGATTATATGCAAATCCTTCAAGTCCTCTGATATCGAGCTTGTCGGCAATATAATAGTGAGTTCTCAAAATGACGGCATAATCGTCTCCGAGCTTTTTCCTGAGGAGCTCAAGATCGAGCTGCAACGTGAACTTATATTCTCCGGCTGCATAAAACTCGTCATCTCTCCATGTGGGAGCATAAAGGATCGTTTTCTTTCCTGCGGGAATGCCCAACTTCTTTCTGATCGCAGCGGCGCGTTCATCCCTGTCGCTTGCGTGAAGCACGTCATTTCTCGGATAGCCGTATTCGAGCATTTTGTTCTCGTACATAAAGCAGTGCTTAAATACTTCCGAAGAAAAGCTGTTGGCCGCAACGAGATAATCCCATGAACGGGTTTTGCTGTATATATGTTTTTTGTACCCGGGCGAAGCGCTGAAATTATCCTCCATGTCGAATGCAAGCTTCTTGAGAGGAGTTCCGTGCCAGGTTTCGAGGAAGACCTGACCTTCACGCTTACGCATCCATCCCGGCTGCTTTGTATTGAAGATAAAGAACTTGCTCCGTGCTATATAATAAGCATATCTGAGGCCAAATCTCCTGACCGTCTTATGTTTGTAAGGAATCTTGTTTCCGTGTGCCTTTGCCATACTCCAAACACAGATATATCTGCCGGGATATGTTTTTTGAATATATTCGTACATGGCGCGGGGATTGTCACCGTAACTTCTTCCGAAGAAACATTCAAAGAGTATGACATCTTTCCTGATGGGCTTTTTAAGGAATACGTGAACATAAAAGCTCTGGACGATCATTGCCTTTGAAGTAAGACACTTTGCAATCTTTTTCAGCGCAAGTCTGAATGACACCTTACGGTACGTCTTTTTCAGATCTCCTTTTTTAAGTAACTCAATGAGACGTCTCTTATAACGCGAGACGCATTTGAGAGTAGACTTCGGAATGTCACCGACAACCTTTCTGCATTCTTCAAAACGCTCATTTCTCCAGTAATCGTTCTCACTGCGTCGAAGTCTCGTAACATAGTAACCCGTATAGTACCCGATGAACTTGATATCGGCTTTTTTCCTGATCACACCTTCGGGGTCAAGGATCGACTTCGTGTATGTGTAACTTTCAAGCAGTTCGGGGAAACGCTGCTCACTCTTCTCCTGCGCGAGAGACGGGAAATTGATCGAATCCGCATGTTTTCTCTTGATATACCATGACCTGTAGTTCTTTCTGAAAGATGTGGCTTTCTCAAGTGCCAGACACAGGAAGGGGAAATCGCTGTAATAGCGGAATTGTTCGGGAAATCTGATGTTGTTGTCAATAAGCAGAGTTCTCTTATAGGATATTCCGAGCGCCGAAACGTTACGGATACCCTTACGTCTCGAAATGAGTCTGCTTGCGGCATTCGTACGTCTGTACTCGATATACTCCTGCTCTGAGAGCTCACTTTTCATACGTTCTTCTCTCTCACGTGCTTCCTCTGCGGCTCCGTCATCGGCAGAATCGTCACCTTGAGCGTTATTCTCTTCTTCCTGCTGCTGTTTATTGAACGTTGCTATAAATCCGTTTCTCGAATACCATGTCCAAACCTTCATCCCGTATATGATATCGGGATCGGCAGCCGTATGGCTCGCTCTGTCCATAAAATACAGGGCTCTCGGGAAAAGATAATCATCACTGTCCACAAACATGATGTACTCACCCGTCGCCTCTTCCATGCCGCGGTTACGTGCGCATGCCACGCCCGTTCCTTCCGTAAGCTCGACCACTTTGATACTGAATATATCTTTATACTCATCCACCAGCCCGGCTATCTCGTCGGAGGGATGATCTTTAACGATGATAAGTTCGAAATTCCTGTAAGGAACATACACGAAAGGTCTTATTTCTTCCTCTTCGTCACTCTCGTTATCACTGCTTTTTTCTTCACGTTCCTCTTCGTTTTCCATTCTTTTTTCTTCGACGATGAGTTTTTCTTTATCGGTAATTCCTTCCGAAGTCGGCTGTACCGTCATGCTTTTCGAAGCGACCGTAACGATGTTTCCGAGGCCGTCAAAGGTCAACAGCGGCCAGAGATCGTCAAGCCCCCTGATCTTTGCGAGGGCTTCGACACCATCAAGATCTCCGCTTTCGATCAGCCTGTTTATACCGTCGATATTATCGGCTCCGCACAGATCTGACAATCTGTCGACACGCTCGAATCCCGGCGCACCGTCGACCTCATCAAGATAGATTCTCAGCCTCTGATCCTTGAGACTCTCGAGATTGTCGCGCAGATGATCGAGTCCGCGCTTAAAAGGTGTGATAATACTAAATTTCATGACTACCTCATAATATATTTATACTCTGTTGCGTCTACCGTAAAGCAGATAAAGACAGGATCGTTTGTTGCCTTGATATCTTCCGGGACCATGAACATATGATGTAACGTGCAGGTTTCAAGAGGAAGGATCTCTGTTGAATCGGCATCGGCAAAATCTGCTCCTTCACTTGTTTCGGCCACGGTAAAGCCGGCGTATTCATACCTGTCGGCAACCACAAGCGTGGATCTTCCGATCTCTGCCGCTTTGATCTTCGAGGTCGATGTATTCTTATAGTACAGTCCAAGATCTACTATGAGTTTTCCGGGTTCTGCCTCGTAGTGTGAATAATAATCCCCCGGGTTGCTCGGAAGAACATCCTCGGTAACAGTGGCATAAGTTATGTTAAACTCACTGTTCGGGGTAGTTACGACTTCCTTTCTCTTGATCTCGGTCGCATTCTCTCCCGGATGTATCTCGAGCTGTGTTATATCTATCTTTTGAGGATCCGCTTCAAATCTGAAGTTTTTTCCCCCCGTCGTCATATATATATCGATCGTCTGCGTACTTGTCCTGACCTCATCGGGTACTTCAAAGAGATAATGGATATACTCGGTCGTAAGCGGCGATATCGACACGCTTTTTGAACTTTCAAAATCCCGTCTTCCGTCGATCTCCACCACGGAGAAACCCGCATACTCGTATTTGTCCGAATATACCAGTTTACACTTCATGGTATCGTAAGCAGGAATTGCCGATGTGTCAAGATTTTTATATATGATGCTCACATCGACATAAACCTTTCCTTCGTCGGCGCTGTACTGCGAATAAACACTTCCGGGATTTTCAGGTTTGACATCGTTCGATATCCTTATTCTTTCAACCCCTATTTCACAAACATCAGGCACCGTCACCGTTTTTCCGACCTCAATAAGCTCAGAGTTCGGGTCAAAACCGGGCTGTTCCTCCTTAGCTTCCTCCGATCCTTTATCCTCAAAGTAGTTATTCGATCCGCATCCCGAAATTACAGAAACAATAATTACAAGAAGAAATAATGCGACCAACCTTTTTTCGTTCAAAATATACCTCCCATCCCATAGACCAAACGATCGTTAAAACTCCGGCTGTTACGTGAACTACCCGGTAGCTCTGTTGCCGAAGGATCACGCTTATGTTCCTTAACATCAACAACCGCAATAATTTTACGCCTAAACGCCAAATAAAACAACACTTCAACAAAAAGAACCTGTTGAAGTGCAGTTTCCATAATGTTAGAATAACCGTGTTCGGATCGGGTCTACATTATCCTGTTGTCGCGTTGTTCCGATATTTACGTGACCTTTGACACCCGGACTTTCAGACGAAAGGAGAGTTACCCAAATTGCTTGATACCCTGTTATTCTATCTTGAATACCCTTTTGTACGTTACGCGCTTATCACGGCTGTCCTTATCGCCGTCTGCTCATCACTTCTCGGAGTGACTCTTGTCTTAAAGCGTTTTTCATTTATAGGTGACGGTCTTTCTCATGTTGCGTTTGGGATACTCGCCGTCGCAGCGGTTCTCCATCTTTCAAACAACATGCTGCTCGTGCTTCCCGTAACCGTCATCTGTGCCGTACTTCTTCTTCGCACAGGCAAAAATGCCAAGGTAAGAGGAGATGCCGCGATCGCAATGATATCGGTTGCATCACTCGCGGTCGGTTACATGCTGATGAACATATTTTCAACCTCTTCGAACATATCGGGCGATGTCTGCACAAGCCTTTTCGGCTCGACATCCATACTCACTCTGACTTCGACGGAAGTCTGGCTCTGCGTTATCCTTTCGATCGCAGTCGTAATAATATTTATAATTTTCTATAACCGGATATTCGATGTTACTTTCGATGAGGATTTCACCCGTGCATCGGGTCTTCACGCCGATGCTTACAATCTCCTGATTGCGATCGTAACGGCAGTCATAATAGTCATCGCCATGAACCTCGTCGGTTCTCTTCTCATTTCGGCGCTCCTTGTTTTCCCGGCTCTTTCGTCCATGCGGCTTTTCAAGAGCTTCAAATCCGTAACTGTCTGCTCGGCTGTGATATCTGTGATCTGCGCACTGACCGGCATAATCATTTCGATCCTTTTCGAAACACCCGCCGGATCGACCATCGTTGTTGCCGACGCTGCCGTATTCGGCATCTGCAGTCTGATAGGTGCCTTCAAGAACTCACCCAAGGCTGCATGACACCTTTCATTTTAATACATCGAGGATAGCCTTTACCTCAGCGGTAAGCCCATTCATCTTTTCTACACTGTCGTTTACAAGTTCAAACGTTGTACCTGCTTCAGCCGTGGTCTCTTCCGATACACCGGATAATGTACCGACGCTGTCGGATATCTGAGCGCTGTCACTGCTTATATGATCCATATGGCTGATCTGGTTCTCCATACGTTTCTTTGCTTCCGCAGCAATGCCGCTCATTTCATCGAGGCTTTCGATGATAGATGTAGTCATCTGCTTTTGATCAACGACGTTCTTGTCGATATTGCCGACCTTTTCCTTCATCGTTTTGACTTCTTCCTGAACTTTGCCGATTCGGAGAGATATTTTTGCTGTTGCATCGTTTGTCTGATTTACAAGACTTCCGATCTCACCCGCAACAACCGCAAAGCCTCTTCCGGCTTCACCCGCTCTTGCGCTTTCGATGGAAGCGTTGAGTGAAAGCATAGACGTCTGTTTCGATACGGAACTGATAATGTCTATGATCTCGTTAAGTTCGAGTGCCATTGCTTCGAGTGCTTCCGCACCTTTAAGAATAGCCTCTGTCTCGCTCTCGATCGTCTCGATACCGCTTCCGATCAGCTTGCTCTTTTTCGTGCATTCCGAGACGGTGTTCATAAATCCGCTCATGCTCTCGTCTACGAGACCGGCTTCCTTCTTGGCCGATCCTATCGCCTGATCGAGTTCCCTGATGGCCGCCATCTGATTCTCTGCCGTGACAGCTGTAAGCTGTGCTCCCTCACTTACTTCCTTGATGGCTCTTTGTACATTTTCAAAGTTCTCATCAAGCGCATTTGCTGCAGCTACGACATTTGTAACCTTTTGATTGGCAATCTCTATGATCTTTCCGTTTTTTTCAACGAGCTCATCCGCGGTTTCCTTCTCTTTGCCGAGGGCTTCCGCCTTTTCGTCATTGTTTGTCTTTATTACCTTTATGGCAAGGAACGAATAAACCGCACTTACAACAATCACTGCGATCTGAACTTCAAGCTGTGTGAGCGTTGTTCCTTTGTCAACAGCTCCTATATAGGTTATGATCGCGCTTACGATATTTGATACTATGACAAGCGAATTCATCGCAAGAATAAGCTTTATATCGCACGTGAGCATGATAATGAACATCATGGGGAAAATGTACACATAAGTATAATCTTTTCCCGTCAGCAGTATCGCTCCGTAAAAAATTCCGTAGCCTATGGCGGCAATATACCTTATCCTGTTTGCTTCCGGCTTGATCCTGTAAAATATGTATGCGATGAAAAGGGGCACAAGTCCCGTCAGCATGAGCGCTACAACATAAATCGGCTCTCTGCTCCCTTTAATGATCTCCATCACATATGCCGCAACAAGGACCACAAAGATGATCAAATAACACAACAGCAGTCTGCTGTTAACTCTTTTGTTTTCTCTGATACCAAGTTCACCCATAATTATACTCCCTTCATTATGCGTTTATTATGCCTCATCAAGGATTTCAGCCGCCTCTTTCATAAGCTCTGTTATCGGAAGATGCTGAGGACATACACCCTCACACTGACCGCATGCGATGCAATCGGATGCCTTTCCGCTCCTTCCGGTCAGACCTCTGTAAAAGTTCTTCGATCTCCAGTCATCCGGATAACGGCGAAGCGTGTTGATGGTCCTGAAAACATCCGGTATCACTATTCCCATGGGACAGCCGTCCACACAGTATCTGCATGCCGTACACCCTATCTGCGGCATACTGAAAAGCTTATCGGTAGCCCAGTCCACAAGTTCAAATTCATCCTTTTCAAGCGGCTCAAAGTTTTTGAACGTGCCTATATTGTCATCCATCTGCTCTTCATTCGACATACCCGAAAGGATCGTCATCACACCCGGCAGGGATCCGACAAATCTGAGTGCCCATGAAGCAATGGATTTGCCGGGTCTGCGCACCTTGTATTTTTCTTCGATCTCGGGCGGCATGTTCGCAAGCATACCTCCTCTCACCGGTTCCATAACAATGATCGGAATTTTGCGGGCACTGAGGATATCATAAAGCCTCTGCGACTGTACGACCGGATTTGTTCTGTCAAGATAATTGAGCTGGATCTGTACAAATTCCACCTCGGGATGCTTGTCGAGAACGTTTTCAAGCAACTCGGGAGTTCCGTGATAAGAGAACCCGAAATGCTTTATCTTTCCTTCTTCCTTCTTCTTAAGCCCCCAACTGAAGCAGTCATATTTCTCATACGTATCGTAATTGTTACCGTCTTCGATGGAATGTAAGAGGTAAAAATCAATATAATCGGTTCCGAGCCTTTCAAGCTGTTCATTAAATATCCGATCAACATCTTCGACTTTTTTTATCTCCCATGCGGGCAGCTTTGTTGCGACCATGAACTTATCGCGGGGATAACGTTTAACGAGCGCTTCCCTTGCGGCAACCTCGGACCTTCCGCCGTGATATACATAGGCGGTATCAAAATAATTCATCCCGGCGTTCATGTACTTATCAACCATGTTGCACACCTGATCATGATCAATGATCCCGTCCTTCTCGGGCAGGCGCATCAGACCGAAACCGAGCTTCGGCATTGCTGACAGATCAATACTCATCGTTTTCTCCTTTTTTCACATCCGTAGATGTTTTTTACTTATTTTGCGGATCTCAGGGCGAACCTTTCGGAATTCACTTGCTGTATCCTATCTTCGCCAATATCTTGTCCATCAGCTCAGCATTATTGATCGAGAATTCCGGCGGGACATGAGGTTCCTCATCATACAGGATACATCTGCTGAACTGCTCGATCTCAAGGGCATAGTTTTGAGGCACGTGTATCTTCCTTTCTATGATCCCTTCTGTCGTGTATATTTTATAACTTACGTCGCCTTCTCTGTTGTATTCGACATCCGAACGAATGGACCCCTTGCTTCCATGGATATAAAGCCTGTCAAATCTGAAATTCGACTCTTCCCCGAGTATCATGCCGACATTGAATGTCGCTCTGACTCCGTTCTTGAAGCGGATTATGGCTCCTGTCATAAGGTCGACCCCAAGATCCGAGAATTCGGCATTCGCCTTAATAAAATCGGTCTCCGAATCAACAAGCGACAAGATCATGCTTGTACAGTAGCAGCCGAGATCGTACATTGCTCCGCCGCCGCGTTCCTTATGTAAACGAATGTCTTCTTTGTAACCCTGGGTGATAAATGCAGATTCGATATAGTCAAGATTTCCGATGACACCGCTCTTGACGTCGTTCTTCAGCCTTCTGATATAAGGACTGTGCAGATAAGCATAGGCCTCCATAAGATATCTGTTGTTTTTCTTCGCGGTCGCGAACATATCGCGTGCCTCGTCGGCACTCAGTGCAAGAGGCTTTTCACAAAGCACATGCTTGCCTTTTTCGAGCGCTTCTTTAACATACTTTAAGTGGAGATCGTTCGGAAGAGGAATATACACAGCCTCAACATCACCGTCATCAAGCAATTCTTCATAACTGCCGTATGCTTTTTCAAAGCCGAATTCATCTTTGAAGTCCTGTGCTTTATGCAGGTCTCTGCCCGCAATAGCGTACAGTTCGCAGCTTTCCACCTGCTTCATGCCCGGGATCGTACAACCCCGCGCGATGTTTGCCGTACCTAAAATACCCCATTTTACCTTCTTCATAACAAGTCCTCCTGTGAGCACGTTTTCGGTTCAACCCCATGAAACTCGAAAATAAGTGTTTATGTTGCATAATTCATGACTATGTGTGTCGGATTCATCAGATTTGATAAAAAAAGAAGCTGTTTCATAGATTATAACATCATATTGAAACAACTTCTATCATTTTCTTGTTCTTTTATGCATCGTTTTTTGTTATCGTTTATCCAAAAAGTTTCTTGATCCTTTCGGCAGCCTCGACGGTATCCTCACGACTTCCGAACGACGAGAATCGGAAATACCCCTCACCGCATGCTCCGAATCCTTCTCCGGGAGTTCCGACAACTTGGGCTTTAGTCAGCAGAATGTCAAAAAGTTCCCAGCTCTTAAGGCCTTTAGGACATTCCATCCATACATAAGGCGCATTCTTTCCTCCCGTATACCATATGCCGAGTTCGTCGAGGGCATCCGTAAGTATCTTGGCATTGTTCTTATAATATCTGATATTCTCCATGATCTGACGACGGCCTTCATCGGTAAAGACAGCTGCGCCACCGCGCTGAATTATGTAAGATACTCCGTTTGTCTTTGTCGTTCTGTTGCGGACCCACATGTCATTAAAACGAAGTCCCTCGCGGACAAGATCTTTGGGGATCACTGTGTATCCGAGTCTTGTTCCGGTAAAACCGGCCGTCTTGGAAAGCGAGCATATTTCGATTGCACATGTACGTGCCCCCTCGATCTCAAAAATACTTCGCGGAAGAGTGTCGTCCTCGATAAACGCCTCATAAGCAGCATCGAAAAGGATAACGGATCCGTTCTTATTGGCAAAATCAACCCACTCCTTAAGCTGTACCTTGTTGAATACGGCACCTGTAGGGTTATTGGGTGAACAAATGTATATGATATCTGCCACCGCATCCTCAGAAGGAGAAGGAAGGAAGCCGTTTTTACGTCCGGCAGGTAGGTGAACGATCTTTCTTCCGGCTATCACGTTTGCATCCACATAGGCAGGATACGCGGGTTCGATAACGAGCGCACTGTTTTCTCTGTCGAAAAGATCGAGGATATCACCGAGCTCATCGCTCGCTCCGCTCGAAACAAATACTTCGTCGCTTTCAAGCTTTACCCCTCTCGAAGCATAATGCTTTGCTATCGTCTCCCTCAGGAACGGTGCTCCCTGCTCGGGCATATAGCCGTGAAACGTTTCGGCGCCCGCCTGGTCGTCAACCGCACCGTGGAGGGCCTTTATGACCTCCTCACAAAGCGGACGGGATACATCGCCGATACCCATACGGTAAAGATGCGTTCCCGGGTTCTGTTCAAGGTATGCTTTGATCTTTTGTGAAATGTTGTAAAAAAGATATGAATCCTTAAGTTCTGCATAATGCATGTTTGGTTTGTTCATGATAACCTCATCCCGTGACCTCGTATACCAAGGCCACTTTATTTATTTAGACTCAACCGTCACACTGTTGCGTCGGCCACGTACAGGGTTGCCGCGGGTCACGCTTACACCACAGCGTCGGCTTCGTACACGGTTGCCGCGGGTCCCGTCATTCGGGTGCTCATATCCGGGTCTATTGTGATCTTAAGGGTTCCGCCGTCAAGATCGACCGAAACCGGTTCCGAGAAATTGCACAGACCTCTGCTTACAGCGGCCGCGGCGCTTGCACATGCTCCCGTTCCGCAGGCCATCGTAATACCGCTGCCGCGTTCCCAGACGCGCATTCTTATCTCATTGGTCCCTACCTTCTGAACAAATTCCACATTCGTTCCGCCCGGGAATCTGTCAGCCTTTTCGAGTGCCGCACCGAGTGTAGTGAGCGGCGCATTTTCGGCATCGTCCGTGAAAATGACTATATGCGGATTACCCACATTGACCGGCACATATTTGACTTTTTGTCCGAGGATATCGATCTCCTCCTCTTCTCCCACAGTAATGGTTCCCATATCAACCGTAACGGACCTCACACGGCCGCTTGCCGTTTCAAGATCAAGAGTTTTGATTCCCGAAAGAGTCTCGACTGTAAGACGTCTTTTTTCCGTATATCCCTTGTCATATACGTATTTACCGACACAGCGTATGCCGTTGCCGCACATCTTTGCCTCGCTTCCGTCGGCGTTAAATATCCTCATCCTGAAATCGGCGTACTCTGAGGGGCTGATATAGATCATCCCGTCCGAACCTGCGCCAAAATGTCTGTCGGACAGTTTCTTCGACAGCTCCGCAATATTTGTAGGAACTTCGCCGTAAACATACAAATAATCATTTCCAAGTCCGTGCATTTTTGTAAAGTGCATATTGTCCTCCTCTCACGGTTCACCGTTTTTTCATTCCTCATCTATCGTTGAAACGTTGAGCGTAAGCTCTTCAAGTACATCAAGTACCATCTTCGCCGTATCGAGCGACGTTAGCATCGTTATGTTGTTCTGCGCCGCACACTTTCTTATCGCAACGCCGTCTCCGTAGTGGACACCCGAAAGCACCGCCCTCGTGTTGATGACATAGCTCACATATCCCGCTCTGATCGAATCGAGCACTTCGCTCTTTCCTTCACTTGGTTTCCCAAGCAGCCTCGTCTTTATGCCGTGCTCGCGAAGTACTTCGCCCGTAAGCGTTGTCGCTTCAATGTTAAATCCCATGTCATAGAAGCGCTGAACGATCGGTACAACCTCTTCCTTGTCTTCATCCGCAACGCTTACAAGCAGCGTTCCGTAATTCTTGAGTCTGAGGCCGGAAGCTATAAGAGCTTTATATGCGGCGCGGTGAAGCTTCTTGTCGTATCCGATCGCCTCACCGGTCGATTTCATCTCGGGCGAAAGATAGGCGTCCATTCCGGCAAGCTTCGAGAACGAAAATGCGGGAACCTTGACATAGTACCTTGCGCGCTCCTTCGGGTAACGCTCGGTTATCCCCTGGTCGGCAAGCGAGTGTCCGAGCATGACAAGCGTCCCGATATCGGCAAGACTGTGCCCCGTGGCCTTCGAAAGGAACGGAACCGTTCGCGACGAGCGCGGATTTACCTCGATGATGTAAACTCTTTCTTCCTTGTCTACAATGAACTGTATGTTGAAGAGTCCCTTTATACCGATCCCGAGTCCGAGCTTTTCGGTATAATCGAGGATTGTTTCCCTGACCTTGTCGGAAAGGCTGTACGGAGGATAAACGCTTATGGAGTCTCCCGAATGCACGCCTGTCCTCTCGACAAGCTCCATGATCCCCGGAACGAATACTTTTTCTCCGTCGCAGACCGCGTCGACCTCAACTTCTTTACCCCTTATGTAGCGGTCTACAAGAACGGGCTTGTCCTCATCTACCGCAACCGCATTCTTGAGATATTCCCACATCGACTCTTCTTTAGCGACGATCTGCATCGCACGTCCGCCCAGTACAAAGCTCGGACGCACCAGAACGGGATATCCGATCTCTTTGGCTGCCCTGACTCCCTCTTCTATGCTTGTTACCGCCCTGCCTTCGGGCTGCGGGATTGCGAGCTTTAAAAGAAGCTTTTCAAAGGAGTCCCTGTTTTCCGCCCTGTCGATCGCCTCACAATCGGTGCCTATGATCTTCACGCCCCTCTCTACGAGAGGCTCGGCAAGGTTGATTGCCGTCTGGCCGCCGAGGGTAACGATAACTCCTTCGGGTCGCTCAAGCTCGAGGATATTCATAACATCCTCCGTGCACAGCGGCTCAAAATATAACTTATCGGAACATGTATAATCGGTCGAAACGGTCTCCGGATTGTTGTTAATGATTATGGCTTCGAAGCCTGCGTTTCTGATCGTCTTCACTGCATGGACCGTTGAGTAATCAAACTCCACACCCTGTCCTATACGTATGGGTCCCGAACCGAGGACCACGATCTTCTTTTTGTCCGAAACACGCGATTCGTTCTCGCATTCAAGGCACGAAGCGTCTTTCTCTCCGTCTGTGCAGCATCTTAACGAGTCATAGTTGATCCCGTAGGTCGAATAAAAATACGGAACATAGCTGTCGAACTCCGACGCACATGTATCGATCATCTTGTAGACCGGCATGATCTTTGACTTCTTCCTCAGCTCAAAGACATCCGTTTCGTTCATGTTCCAGAGCTTTGCGATCTCACGATCGGAGAATCCCATCTTTTTTGCCTCGCAAAGAGCCTGTATATTTCCTGTTGCGGAAGCAAGAACCTTTTCTTCGGCAATGATGTTTCGAAGCTTTCTTATAAAAAATCTGTCGATACCGCTTGCCTGCACGATCTCATCAACATCAGTTCCGAGCCGCAGCAGTCTTGCGATAGCATAGATCCTGTCATCGGTGCCTATTGCGATGTAATCGATCAGTCTGCTTTTGCCCCAGTCATCAAATTTACTCATGTAAAGATGGCTCACACCTATCTCAAGCGACCTTATTCCTTTGAGAATGCTCTCCTCGAAGGTCCTTCCGACGCTCATGACTTCTCCCGTGGCCTTCATCTGAGTCGAGAGTGTGTTGCTCGCATCCGCGAATTTATCGAAAGGAAATCTCGGAAGCTTTGAAACCACATAATCAAGTGCCGGTTCAAATGATGCGGGCGTGTTTGCAAGCATGATCTCATCAAGGGTCATACCGATGCCGATCTTAGCCGAAACTCTTGCTATCGGATACCCGCTCGCTTTTGATGCGAGCGCTGACGAACGCGATACTCTCGGGTTTACTTCGATCAGATAATATGACATGGAATTCGGGTCGAGAGCAAACTGAACATTGCAACCGCCTTCGATCTTAAGTGCTCTGATTATCTTCAGGGCGCTGTCTCTGAGCATCTGATATTCTTTGTTCGTAAGCGTCTGAGAGGGACAAACGACTATCGAATCTCCCGTATGTATTCCGACCGGATCAAGGTTTTCCATGTTACAGATCGTTATCGCGGTGTCATTTTTATCCCTCATCACCTCATACTCTATTTCCTTATACCCTTTGACACTCTTCTCGATAAGGACTTCGTGAACGGGTGAGAGCTCGAGCGCATTCTTTATAAGCGTTATAAGCTCCTCATCGTTTTCTGCAAATCCGCCGCCCGTTCCGCCGAGCGTAAACGCGGGTCGAAGGACTACGGGGTAGCCGATCCCTTTCGCAACGGCAAGTCCCTCCTCTTCGCTGTGAGCGATGTCCGAAGGAAGTACGGGTTCCCCAAGTTCTTTGCAAAGCTCCTTAAAGAGCTCTCTGTCCTCTGCTTTCTCGATCGATGCGCTGCTTGTTCCGAGAAGTTCCACGCGGCATTCCGCAAGAATACCTTTTTTCTCGAGCTGCATTGCGAGATTGAGACCCGTCTGGCCGCCTATCCCGGGGAGTATCGCATCGGGACGTTCATGACGGATGATCTTTGCTATATACTCAAGCGTCAACGGCTCCATATAAACCTTATGGGCCACTCCCGTATCTGTCATGATAGTTGCGGGATTTGAGTTACAAAGTACCACCTCGTAACCTTCTTCTTTAAGCGCAAGGCAGGCCTGCGTCCCCGCATAATCGAATTCTGCCGCCTGTCCTATGACAATGGGACCCGAGCCTATGACCAATACTTTTTTTATGTCTGTTCTCTTCGGCATATCTTTATTTCTCCTTCAAAATATGGCTTTGGCACATGCTGATCCGCCAAGGTCCATCCGGGCCGTCATTTTTTCCCGATTCCTCACCGGAAACGCGTCCCCGGTAGGTTTCATTTTTCCATTTCCTTTAGGAACCTGTCAAAAAGGAATGCGCTGTCACGCGGTCCGGGCGCGCTCTCGGGATGATACTGTACGCTGAAAGCCCTGTCTCGACCGCATCCCACACCCTCGACTGTATTGTCGAGAATGTTTATCCTCTCCACTGTGAGAGGAGTATTTTTCAGGCTGTCTTCATTTACCGCATATGAATGGTTCTGCGATGTGATCTCGATCTTCCCGGTCGCAATATCCTTAACGGGGTGATTTCCGCCTCTGTGACCGAATTTAAGCTTGTATATGTCTGCTCCGTACGCGAGCGAAATGATCTGATGTCCAAGACATATCCCGAATACCGGGATCTCTCCGAGAAATTTACGTACCGTATTTATTGTAGGCTCCACGTCTCTGGGATCTCCCGGTCCGTTCGATATAAACAATCCGTCCGGTCTCATTGCCCTAATGCTTTCATAAGATGTATTCCAAGGAACTATACTGACCCGGCATGCGCGTTTCACAAGCGATCTTGCTATGTTCTCCTTCATTCCGCAGTCAATCGCAACAACATGAAAAGCTTCTTTTGCCGGAACAAATTCTCTTATTTCCCTGCAGCTTACCCGCGATACCGCATCGTTCGGAACCGCTCTGCTGCGGATGACCTCACAGGCTTCGGCGATCGAAACATCGTCTCTTCCCGTGATGAGCGCCCTTTTGCTTCCTCTGTCTCGTATCATACGGTTAAGACTTCTTGTATCTATTCCGCATACACCGGTTATACCGAATTCCTTCATCACGTCCCCGAGGGTCCTCTCCGACCTGAAATTCGAGGGCTCATCGTTATATTCGTGAACGATCATCGCTCCGACCGAGGGATGTCTCGTTTCATAGTCGTCACGGGCCATTCCGTAATTGCCTATGAGCGGGTATGTCATCACGACTGCCTGATCCGTATAGGAAGGATCCGAAAGGATCTCCTGATATCCGACCATTGATGTGTTAAACACAAGCTCGAGAACTTTTTCCTCTTCCGCTCCGAAGAAACTGCCTGTAAAAACTTCGCCGTCCTCCGTTATGATCCTTGCTTTTTGTCTGCCTGCCATGATCTTCTCTCCTGTTTCGGATTTTCTATGCCCTGCCGCGTGCTTATTTCTCCTTCTCGGGGAACGCCTCCGATAGCCTCTTTTCGAAACGGTCCTTACGAACGTCTTCGGGGATTTTTGTCGGATACACGCCGTCGAAGCAGGAACTGCAAAAATCGACATTTCCCGTGAGTCCCTTAAGTTCTTCGAGAGGCAAAAATCCAAGCGAATCGGCACCGATCAGTTCCGCGATCTCCGGGATCGTATATTTACATGCGATCAGGTTTTCCTTTGAATCTATATCCGTTCCGTAATAACAAGGCGAAACAAAAGGAGGCGAAGAAATACGCATATGTATCTCCTTTGCGCCCGCATCTCTCAGGAGTTTTACGATCTGACCGCTGGTCGTTCCTCTCACGATCGAATCGTCCACGAGCACAACTTTTTTGCCCCTTACTTCCTCCTCTACCGCCGAAAGCTTTATCCGAACCTGATCTGTTCTGTTACCGGGGGCTATGAATGTTCTTCCTATGTATTTGTTCTTGATAAGTCCGATACCGTAAGGAATTCCCGAATATCTGCTGTATCCGAGTGCGGCGTCAAGTCCCGAATCGGGAACTCCGATGACAACATCGGCGTCAACTCCGTGACATTTTGCGAGGATCTCGCCCGCTCTGTTTCGTGACGCATGAACGGCAACTCCGTCGATAACCGAATCCGGTCTCGCAAAATATATATATTCGAAAATACACAGCTTCTTCGGCTTCTCACCGCAATGTTCTCTCCTTGAGATCACTCCGTTTCTCGAGAACACCACGATCTCACCCGGTTCGATATCTCTTATGAATTTTGCTCCGACAGCCCTTAATGCGCAGCTTTCGGAAGCGATGCAGTAAGTTCCGTCCTCTCTCTGCCCGTAGCAAAGAGGTCTGAATCCGTACGGATCCCTTGCGCATATAAGCTTTTGCGGCGACATGAGTATGAGGGAATAGGCGCCTTCAAGCCTTTTCATCGCACGGCTTAAGGCTTCTTCGATCGAAGGAGACGAAAGCCTTTCCCTTGTAACTATATACGCGATGGTTTCCGTATCGCTCGTTGTATGAAAGATCGCTCCGGAAAGCTCGAGCTCGCTTCGCAGCTGTGCCGCATTCGAAAGATTTCCGTTGTGCGCGATCGCCATCCTTCCCTTCTGGTGATTGACTTCTATGGGCTGACAGTTATTACGGTTTGTTCCACCCGTTGTACCGTATCTCGTATGACCGACGGCTATCGTCCCCATCGGAAATGACGAAAGTATCTCTTTATGGAAGACCTCACTCACAAGACCGAGATCCTTGTGCGAGGTGAAAAGTCCGTCATCGTTCACAACGATCCCACAGCTTTCCTGGCCTCTGTGCTGAAGTGCATAAAGCCCGTAGTAGATAAGTCCCGCCGCATCTATCGGTTCCGGCGCCATAAGCCCGAACACACCACATTCCTCATGAATATTGCTCATATATCTGTTGTCCTTCCTCACGTTCCCGTCCCGCACGGGAGCTCATTTGCTTTCTGCCGTGTCATCCTCTTCCCCGGTTGGCTCAACATGTCTTTTTCTTCCCTATTCGGTTCAACATGTCTTTCTCAACTATTTCGCCGAGAGTGAAGCGTTCACTTATTCCGGGCTGCCTCTACAAGGCCTTTAAATAGCGGATGCGCTTTGTTCGGTCTGCTCTTGAATTCAGGA
>JAILPE010000026.1 GCA_024699645.1 Lachnospiraceae bacterium | reverse complement strand
TCATTCCTCAATTTTCACACCGTTAAGTTTTAAAATTCCCCTGATTAGCGCATCCTTCGAATTTTTCCAGGGAGCATCGGCATTGCGGTAATCAAATTTGTCGGTGAACCACTCGACGTCGTCACAAACGCGCTTCATGTTATCAAGATATACCTTATCCGTAACCTTTATGAACTCTTCTCTGTCCTTTCCCGAAAGAGCACTCTCACATCTTTCTCTCAGGAGAGCATAATGATTATTGCAAAATCCCTTGCATGCAGCAAATTTATCGCGAAATGCTTTATCTTTTCGGTAAAGATAAAAGATAGTTTCCACATATCTCGAAAACATCCTGTTTATCCTGTCGCATATAAAGCAGCTTTTCTCAAGATTATCGAAGTATTCCGCAATGGGATTGCGACCTTTTGAAAACAACGACTTCCCGGTTACGGGCTTTTCCTGAAGGGTGGTGACATCCTTTATAACCTGCTGCATATGCGTATGCATCATGAGTCCGAGACCGAGCCTGTTGCCTTTGGCGTAGAGCATCTTCATATGATCGGCGCAAAAGCCTGTCTTGTTGGTCTCCATTCTCACATCATCGTCCATGTAAGAAGGTCCCATGGTAAAATCTATGGCGTCGATCTCAAGAGCGCGGTGCATAACGCACAAAGGGCATTCGCAGTCGCTGTCAAACGCGTCATTTACGGGGATTGTATACAATTGCTCTTCCATATGTTTTTCCCTCTTCTTTCCTTATATCCGAAAACAGAACGGTTGAAACCGTTCTGTCAAACCGTTCTGTTTATACGCTTTTACTGTTTTCCTTCGGCAAGTTCCTTGATATGTCTTGCTTTGTCTTTTATTCTGTCCGATGCATTCTGATTATAGATGATCTTTCCTGCCCACTTCATGGCCTCTTCCTTATTTCCGACCTCAAGGTTAAGTGCCGCTATGAGATATGTGGCAGTTTGTTCATCAAGCACATAAAGGGGGAAGTTTTCCTTAAGGTAAGCTTCATTGAAACCCTCAAGTGCTTTTACAAGGAAATCCTTTTCTTCAGCCTTCAGCTTTTCAACTTCCTTAGCCGCATCCGGAGTCCCTTTGCTTTCGAGTTCCTCGTATTTGGCACGCACAAGCCATGCCAACAACAGGCAAAGATAGGCTCTTTCACTTGTCTTTCCGTGTTTTACGACAGCATTTACAAGGGCAAGCTTGTGTCTCTGGATAGCATCATCATATGTATATGTTTCTCCGGCTTCGGGAAGTCCGGTAAACAGCGCCGATATCTTTTCCTTTATAAGTGCTGCCTGGCCTGATGTAAGAACATCGAAATTCTTCGAAAGTGCGGCATAACCGCATATAGGGCACGCTATCACGCCGTATTTAACCGAGTCGATCTCTCTGTATCTCGGGCGCAGATCGACATCCTGAGATACCATCTTCGCCTTTCCGGTTTTAACCGTTTTGGTTTTAAACTGGAAATCACATATCCTGCATTTACATGTTTTTTCAAGTATGCAGGCTTTCTCGTCGAGGAACGCCTTCTTGGCTGCATCCTCAGCAAGTGCAGCCTTCTTGGCTGCCTCTGCCTGCGCTTCCTTTGCAGGATCATCAAAGATATCAATCTTACCCATTCCACCGAGTCCCAACGACTCAAGGCCTGACAACATATCGCTCATGCTTACTCCATTTCTGTGACAAAAGCCATCAAATACCAATTCTTCCGGACTTATTACTGCGGCTTGTAACTGCTCTTTAATGATGCGGTCCTGTTAAATACGGGTGCTCCCGGTTTCGAGTCCTTATAGTCTACATTGAAATAACCGTTTCTGAGGAACTGGAAGCTTTCATAAGGCGCTGCGTCTTTGAGCGCCGGTTCAACATAGGCATTATCGATAACAGTTCTCGAATTCGGGTTGATGTTAACCGATCCGTCTTCGTTATAAACTCCCTTTTCTTCATCCACAAGATTCTCAAAAAGCTTAACTGTCGCTTTCACCGCCGTGGGTGCATAGAGCCAGTGAATGGTACCCTTTACTTTTCTTCCTTCAAACCCGCTTCCGCTCTTTGTCTCGGGATCGTACGTACAATGAACGACGGTCACACGACCGCTTTCATCGGTCTCGTAGGAGACACACTTGACAAAATAGGCGTACATGAGGCGAACCTCATTGCCGGGGAAAAGTCTGAAATACTTCTTGGGAGGGTCGATCATAAAGTCGTCCCTCTCTATATAGAGTTCTCGTCCGAAGGGAAGCTTTCTGCTGCCGAGTGCCTCATTTTCAAGGTTGTTCGGTGCGTCAAGCTCTTCGGTCTGTCCCTCGGGGTAATTGTCGATCACAAGCCTGATCGGATCAAGGACCGCCATAACCCTTTTCTTCTTAAGTTTAAGATCTTCTCTGATGCAGTACTCAAGCATTGAGTAGTCACACGAGCTGTTTGCCTTGGAAACTCCCGAAAGCTCCATAAACATTCTGATTGATTCGGGTGTAAAGCCTCTTCTGCGAAGAGCGGCTATGGAGACAAGTCTCGGATCGTCCCATCCGTCAACCGTTCCGTTTTCAACAAGTCTCTTTATATAACGCTTGCCAGTGATCACGTTCGTGAGGTACATCTTCGCAAACTCGATCTGCCTTGGCGGACGCTCATATTCAAGCTCCGTTACGACCCAGTCATAAAGAGGTCTGTGATCCTCAAATTCGAGTGTACAGATGGAATGCGAGATTCCCTCGATAGCGTCCTCGATGGGATGAGCGAAATCATACATGGGATAGATGCACCACTTGTCGCCCGTGTTGTGATGTGTCATCCTTGCGATCCTGTAGATAACGGGATCACGCATGTTCATATTGGGTGACGCCATGTCTATCTTGGCACGAAGTACCTTTTCTCCGTCTCCGTACACGCCGTTTTTCATCTCTTCGAACAGCTTTAAATTTTCCTCTACACTTCTGTCGCGGTAGGGGCTGTTCTTTCCGGGCTCCGTAAGAGTTCCGCGGTATTCTCTGATCTGATCCGCTGTAAGGTCACACACGAATGCCTTACCTTTTTTGATGAGGAAGACCGCTGCCTCATACATCTGATCAAAATAATTGGAAGCAAAAAGCACCTCGCCTCTGAAATCGGCTCCGAGCCACTTGACATCCTCTATAATGGATTCCACAAATTCAGATTTTTCCTTTGTGGGATTTGTATCATCAAAACGAAGATTAAACTTTCCTCCGTATTTCTTTGCAAGGCCTGAATTCAATACTATCGACTTTGCATGGCCGATATGAAGATAACCGTTCGGCTCTGGAGGAAATCTTGTTGCAACCGTAAGATACTTTCCTTCCTCGAGATCCTTATCTATGATCTGTTCGATAAAATTTTTGGATGCCTCTTCATTTGAGGCTGCGGCTGATACACCGTTCAAAGAGTTTTCGTTTTCCATAAGACGTCCTTTATCTTTAGAGGCGGTTTTCGCCTCTTTTTTCCCTGTCCGAAGATTTCCGTCTTCTCAGGTTATACAAGGACAAATATACCACAAACCTCGCATTTCGTAAAGCACTCGGCGGGCATGGAAATGTAGAAATTCAATCTTAAAAACTCAATACCCTTGAAAATAGATATGGGGGCCTATGATTTTATAGCATGTGCCTGCCGCCTCGCATTTTTTCTTCGACGATGTGACATAACCGTTGAAGTAAAGAAAATCATCAGGTACGACTTTCTTTCCTCTGAGTACCTGCTTTGCGGCTTCTATGCTTTGCTCCATGTACTTGATCTCCCAATCGTGATACACTTCGGGATCCATACTTTTATACAATTTGAGCGCTTTTTTCATGCTCCCGTTTGCGGTGGGAGAAAACTGGACTCCCCACTTTCTGTCGTATATGACTTCCTTGATCGTAGTCACATGCCCCCAATCGGACGCGTTTCTCATACGGTTCAAAACCACGTTTCCGACTGCGACTTTACCTTCGTTCGACATGCTGTTAGCTTCGCAGTATATGATACATGAAAGATATTTCAGATCTGCTTTTCCAAAAGAATCGTTCCACTTTGTTTTGTTGTATTTTTCCTCATACTCAGCTTCCACATCTACCGTTGAAAAAGCGTTTTCTTCGATGAATTTGAAATCTGCCTCTTTATCGGGGGTAAGCACTCCGGATTTTATCAGCTCACTTATATAGTCCGGAAGAAGCGCTTCCGCCACTCTGAACTTAATACTTTCCTGTGCCTCAGCATCTTTCGATTCCTGTGTTTCGGCATCTTTCGATTCCTGCGTTTCGGCAGCCTTCGATTCCTGCGTTTCGGCAGCCTTCGATTCCTGCGTTTCGGCATCTTTCGATTCCTGCGTTTCGGCAGCCTTCAGGGCACCGGAAGGCACAATAAAAAACGCCCCCGCAATGGCGGCGAATGCGGCTAAGACAAGACCCTTGAAGATCTTCTTCCAATAAAAAGATATTGACATACCGTATCTCCGTAATTGTTGTTCTCCGTAACATTTTCGTAACAATTATACAGATATTTCCCGATATGTCAATTTTTCGGTTTTTCAAAATATAAGAACCCGCTCAAATCTCCCCGTCTTTGCGGTACAGTGCCATCAAAAGATCCAGCATTCGTCCGTAACTCTTGGTTCCGTCCTCCTGGCTGTTGAGTTTGAGATAAGTATCGTTCATGGTACTTCCCGCCTCATAAAGCGCCTCGCCTCTGAACTGATCCCAGTACTCCGAGTCTTCAACGCTGTCGGCGTTCATGCCGGGAGTGACACCAACCTCACGGATCACGTCATAATAGTCTTCCTTGGAGATCTTATAAAGCTTGTTTATTGCCATTTCGAAAGCAAACATATATCCCGAGTAAGTAAGTTCATCGTCTCCGCTCACCCTGCATGCCAAAAATGCGATAAAGTTCGCCTCGTCTTCACGCATAAATCCGGCTATGTGAGAAAGCTCGTGGCATGCCACAAATCCCTTTGTATAGTCGGTTATATCAACATTTACATTTGCTTCGACCGTCCACGGGAAAAACACGCCCGATATCCCGAATCTCGACATGACTCTTGAGAAAAATACACTTTTAGGTCGCGGGAACGCGCCGCTCATAACGCCGACATCTTCGGAAAGCTTCTTCATTGCTTCTCTCGCGGCCTGCGCGCGCTCACTGTTCGAGTAAGACGACCTGAAAGGAGCGTTTACGATCCCGGCGCCCGCATATTCCAAATCCTTGCTTCCTAATGCTGCATTTTCCGAATCCGTGCTTCCTGATGCTGCATTTTCCGAATCCGCGCTTCCTGATGCTGCGGTATTTGCCGAATCGTCATGTTCTGAAGGAACATACTTCACTTCAAGGACTTTTCGCGCTGCAGCCGCTTTTTTACCGAGTTCTATGCACATTTCCTTCAAATCCTCGGTATTGTTGTTCCCGACAGAAAGGCCGAGCGGAACGCCTATGCTGTCACGATGATAATTGCAGCCCGCCCCGACAACAAAAGCAAACAAGATGATCCCGACGGCCATGAGGAAGTTTCGGAGGGTTCGCATAAGCGTTATGAGTGTCTTTTTCTCTTTTCTCGCCCTAACTGCCCTTACGATCGCGCGGACCAGAAAAAACAGGAAAACCGGCACGATCAATATCAGGATGACCTCAGCAAGTGAGAACGGCAACAGCCCCGTGATCGAGGCCATCACAAACCTGAACGCTCTGTATGCTCCGCGGCCCCATACGTATTCCGCAAAGCCGGGCACATATTTTGACAGTACCAAAAGCAAGATTGCCAGCGGATATGCGAGTAAAACAAAATTTTTCTTTTCTTTAAACAGCGCTTTCAAAATATTCTTTCCGTCGTTTCATCCGCTCTGCCGGCCGTGTCAGCCATCTCTCTGCATTTTTCGGGGCAGCGTCTCCGATTTGCCTGACGCACTATCCTCTCGGCGCGGCCGTGTCAGCCAGCCATCTCTCTGCATTTTTTCGGGGCAGCGTCTCCGATTTGCCTGACGCACAATCCTCTCGGCGCGGCCGTGTCACATCATCATCTGCATTCTCGGCTTTTCTTCAAGATAGCGAGTGAAATCTGTCCTTTCATCTTTAAACTGTGCTCCCTTGCCGGTAAAGAACATCTTTTTCCCTTTTCCGTCGTAGGCCTGCCATTCAGGGAGCTCCTGACCGTAGAGGCCATCGCCGTTCGGGTTTCCTGTCTTTACAAAATTGCAAAGGTAATCGCACATTTGTCTTGCGAGTTCGTAGTGACGTCCGCAGAAAGGACGCGTGTCCTTAGCGAGCGTCTCGAACCAGAACCACAGATCGACTGAGTGGAATGTCCCGGGGTTATCGTCTCCGGGGATATCGGGATCAAAGCAATAGAAATAAAGCGGAGCCTTCGGGTTCTTCATAAGCGCCTGATTGAACGCATTCTGAACAGAATACTCAACAACGCTTGTCGAACTGCCGTCCGAAAGAGGCAGCCTGAACTCATCATACGTAAACCCGCTCATCAAAGGAATATTGTTGTACTTTCCTTCGCAGATTGCCTTGTAAGGATCCGACTTATAAGGCCCGCAATTGATCGAAGGCCAGAACCTTCCGTTCCTTGCAAACTCGGCATACTTGTCCCTGACCGTCATATACGGTATCTTTCTTGCTTCGTCTATCGTACCGACGCCGAGGAATTCAAGGAACTTATCACCAAGCTTCTCAGGCCCCTCCATTCCGCCGGGCGAAAGCGGATTTCCGTTCGAAAAAGGATCCCATATCATACCGCTCATAATTATGGCGCCCTTGATTATACCAAAATTATCCGAATCTGTAATCTGATTTGATACACTTCCTCCACCTGCCGACTGTCCCGCAACGGTAATCTTTTCGGGATCGCCGCCAAACGCCGCGATATTGTCATATACCCACCTTATAGCGGCCTTCTGGTCGAGAAGTCCGAAGTTTGAAGGGGTTTCGGGCTGTTCTGCCGAAAGCTCTTTGTGTGCAAGGAAGCCGAAAACTCCAAGCCTGTAGTTGACGGTAACAACGACTATGCCTCTTCTTGCTATTCTCTCACCGTCAAATTCCATTTCTCGCGCATATCCCCACTGGAAAGCGCCGCCATAGATCCAGACAAGCACAGGAAGCTTCTCATCCGCCTTCTTTGCGGGTGTCCAAACATTAAGATAAAGACAGTCCTCATCCATCGGAATTTCGGGATCGACATGCCATTCCCTGCAATAGATGTCTGTTCCGAGCCCGGGCGTGTCCTGCACCGGTATAGGCGCAAATCTGCTGCAATCACGCTCCCCTTCCCAATCCTGTGCGGGCTGAGGTGCCCTCCATCTGTTTTTGCCTATAGGCGGTGCAGCAAAAGGTATCCCCTTATATGCGGTGATCCTTGCGTCTGCGGCCTCGATTCCGCGCACGATTCCGTTCTTGACTTTTGTGGTTCTGAGCATGCCCTATCCTCCTATGATTTGAAATCTAATTTGTATTATATCTCATTTTTTCTTATATGTGGTACATTATCATAAAAAACAGCTGTAAAATATGATAAAATGACAGATATCCAAATCAGGGAATATAAGCGGCATTCAGCGTATCAGCATTGCCGGGGAGAAGCTAATGGAAAAAGACCTTTTTAAACCGATAAAAAATTATTTCGAATCGCAGGGATTTACATGCGACGGAGAAGTTGACGGAATTGACCTCTATATGGAAAAGGACGGGCAGGCCGTGGCCGTTGAACTCAAGGTAAGTCTCGACTTCCGCGTTGTGATGCAGGCGGCACTTCGTCAGAAGCTTGTTTCCCACGTCTATATAGGCACATTTGCGGTCAGGAATACCCGTTCCTCACTCTTCCGCGACAAGCTTTACCTCCTAAAGAGGCTCGGGATCGGGCTGATTCTGGTGACGAAAAGTTCGAAGGCCATAAGCGTTATGTGCGAACCGGCTGATCCAAATATAAAAGACACCTCGACAAGTATCCGGAAACGGAAGCATTTGAAGCATGAATTTTCCGAGAGAAGGACCCATCTCAACACCGGTGGCGTGAACAAGCAAAAACTCATTACGAGCTACCGTGAGGATGCCCTTCTGGTGCTCAACTCGCTCGCCGAACTCGGCGGGGAGGCCTCTCCCGTTGAAGTCAGGACTCAGTGCAGCGTGGAGCGGGCTTACAATATTCTTTACAAAAATCATTACGGGTGGTTTAAGCGCATCGGGGACGGGCGTTACAGCGTAACCGACAAGGGCTATGCCGCGCTTGAAGAGTTTGAAGACGTCCTCTACACTATGCTGAAGAGCAAGCCCGAGGGTGGAAGCAAGCCCGAGGGTGGAAGCAAGCCCGAGGTTGGAAGCAAGTCGAAGGGTGGAAGCAAGCCCGAGGGTGGAAGCAAGTCGGAGGGTGGAAGCAAGCCCGAGGGTGGAAGCAAGTCGGAGGGTGGAAGCAAGTAAGTTCGGTTTTGGGGTGGTACAGCCGGATTACGTCCAATATGAAATCGACATGCTCTGTGGACCACTTTTTTCTCGATTTTTCCGCTTGAATGCGTAAAATACGTCCAATAGCAAGATTGACTCTTATTTTGGACCAAAACCCTCAAATTTTGTGGTCCACAGAGGACATTCTTTTTGTATTGGACGTAATTTTGTTAAACTGTTGTTTACTATCGTCAACTATCGCTTGTTATTGCGGAAAATGCTTGTTATCGTCAACTATCGCTTGTTATTGCGGAAAAATGCTTGTTGTTGCCAACTATCGCTTGTTATCGCGGAAAAATGCTTGTTGTCGCAAACTATCGCTTGTTATCGCGGAAAAAATGCTTGTTATTGCTTGTTATCACTTACGCTCGCGGAAGAATCCTACTATTCCTCATCACAAATCTTTTTATATGTTCCGGGCGACGGTAGTGTAATCTTCTTCTTACTCTTCCACCCCACAAATCTTCCGGCAGTCGCGGAAGCTTCTTACTCTTCCATATCACAAATCTTTTTATATGTTTCAGGCCTGCGGTCGCGGAAGA
>JAILPE010000105.1 GCA_024699645.1 Lachnospiraceae bacterium | reverse complement strand
CCATTCTTCGCGGCCGACTTGTTCTTTGTGAGCAGACTGATGGGAGGGAATACATAAGGTATTATCTTCGGTTCGCTTGTCTGTGTCTCGGCATTCGGATTCGAAACAGCCCCGGTTGCGTTTTGAGCTGATCCGTCTGCCTTATCCGAAGACTTCTGCACGTCTTCCCCATATTCTGCGGTACTGTTCTCAAAGTCACTCGAGCCCGGTGCAGATTCTTGTGTACCGCTCTCAAAGTCACTCGTGCCCGGTGCAACTTCCTGTGTACTGTCAGCAGTTTTGTGTGTACTTTCTCCAAAACTCGTCGTACCTGCAGTCTCACTGAGGAACGACGCACTTTCACCAACCTCTTCAAAATCCGATCTTGTATATTCTTCTTCTCTTGAATCCGAAAGCCTTCCGACAGACGATTCAAAACCGTCATCCACCATGCAGTGTCTGTTCGCGCCCCGGCGACCGAGGATCTGCCCACGTTCGATATGTGAACCGGCGCTCGTTATCCGTGACGGATCTTCATTATCACGACCCGAGAACTTGCGTTTGAGCTCCCTCGAAACAACATCGTCGTCAGTTTCTGAGGAGAACTCGATCTCGTTGTCATAAGCGTCAGATGCTTCTGCATGCTCCTGAGATACTTCGTTATCGTTATCCGTCTTATTTCCGCCGTTTTCGGCACCCTCTTCAAGAAGCATGTCTATAAAGCCCTTCTTTTTCAGGCTTTTTTCATGCGCTTCCATGACTATCTTCTCGGCCTCTTCGAGGCTCATGCCGCTCTCACGGCCACGACGCCCATGTCTGCCAAAAAAGCCTTCCTCAGGATAACCCTCGTCGGCCATCTCCTCGCGTCTGATCCTCTCCTGCTCTCTGTGTTCCCTGTGGTGTTCGATACCTTTTTTGGTGAGCGGAGTGAATATCGCTCTTCCGGCAATGAGCAGGAAGAAAATAATGGCAAGAACGATCATGATGATGGCTGTAGCCACCTTTCCCATGAAAGGGCAAAGCAAAAAGCAGATCATGCCACCGAGCAATCCGCCGTAAGCAGGCATGTTTCCGGTGTAATCAAGTGCGGAATTTGTAAAATGATCAAAGAATCCGAGACTTTCGTTGTAGCCGGATATTAACTCGATAAGTGTAGCGACACAGATTATCATTCCGGAGAAATACAGAACTTTCCTGATCACAGAACGATTATGTTTATTGGCCAAAACGATCAGAGTGACCGCAAAAAGCAGGAAAGGAAAAACATAACCGATAATACCAAAAAGACCGAAAACCACGGTGTTCACTATTGTTCCGAACGATCCGCAGATTCCGAAATAACTGAGTATAAGAAGCACAGAAAAAAGGAGAACACAAATAACGGCGATCTCATCTTTAAGTGACGAATCTCCCCTCATGCTCTCACGTTCCGGATCCCTAACAACAGTCTCTTCCTTGACAGCGCGGCGTCTGACGGGATTTTCTTCCGCATTCGCCGGCTTCCTGACCGTAGTCCTTTTAACCTGTCCCGAACTCTTTTTTTCTCCTGTTCTGCGCGCAGTGCCGGATCCACCGGATTTGCCGCTGCCGCCGTTTCTCTGTGCCATTAATTTTTCACTCCTGTAAAGAATCGCCGACGGGCTCTTCTTTTTCTCTGTAAACCATTGACCGGGTCTCCCCTTGCCGTCTGATCAACCACAATATATAGTATCATACCCTGTTTCAAAAATCTACAACAAGTGTTTGGGATTTTGAATTGTGTTTTTATGGGTGGGGTAACAGGGTTATATACTATGGCGCATATGGCACTCAAAAGACCCGGTAACGCATGGCACAAGAGTTTTTATTTTGGGGTTATTCTTCCTTGGACCCCTGTTCTCTAAGGACCTGAGCATCCCTGCTGAGGCCTTCGACTATCTCGTTTACATGACCGACGATACGCTTATTGTCCTCGCTGACGCTGTATGTCTGGTTTGCATGCGCCGTAACTTCTTCCGTTACGGCCGAAGCAGTCTGTACACTGTTAACTATCTCTTTGTTTGCGTCGGCAAGTCTATCTACAAGAGAGTCAAGCGAGGCTGTATGTTCTTTAATAACATCGACTATTTCAGAAATCCGTGAAAAGCTTGACGAAGTCATCGTCGCGCATTTTCCTTCTTCCTCTCCGGTCTCGAGCAGATGATTGATCGTTTCGACCATCATGCCGACCTGTGAAACAACACCTCCGATAAGATTACTTATCTTATCGGTCGCATCTTTGGTCTGAGATGCAAGATTGGAAATCTCTGTTGCGACAACGGCAAATCCTCTTCCGGCCTCGCCGGCTCTTGCTGCCTCGATCGATGCGTTCAGAGCAAGAAGACTCGTTTGAGAAGCTACCTTTGTTATGATATCCGTGATCGAATTCATTTCATCTGCCGTCGATTGGAAAGTTGTAAGGACTTCGGCAACATTCTTTCCGGCCTTATCAACCTCAACGGTAAGCTCATTCATCCTGAGGATGTTATCCTGACCTGTTTTAACAGCTTCTGCGGCGTTTTCAACTTTTTCGGTGATTGTCTCGGATGCTTTTTCAACATTCTGTATATGTTCGGATATTTCTGCGGTCTGATCGAGCTGTTCCTGCGCTGCGATAGCGGAATCATTGCTTCCCTTCATTACTTCTTCCATGGAAACCAGTGTCTGATCAACAGAATCTTTGAGCGTTGCCATCTCATTCGCAAGTGATGAGACGGTATCTGTCATCCTGCCCGAAACACCTATTACATTTTGAAGCAGATCTGCTGTTTTTTGATGCTCCGCATCACTCTTTGCCGTTCGGTTTCCGTGTATCGTATTCTTAGTTACCGTTACTATCACGGTGAATATTACTATCATCAGGAGGATAAGCAGCTGGATTTCAACCTTGGAGGCGGTTATTTCATAATCCTTTACCGACCAGACAACTATCTGAAGAACATTAAGTATGATTACGGCAATGCCGGTACATGCAAGGAGCTTTACGCTGTCATAAAGCATTAACATGATAAAGATGGGGATAACGTATGTAAAGATAAGCTCGTTGTCGGTTCGTAGCAGAACAAAGGCGTACATGATACCGAACCCTATCGCCGTAACATATTTTATGATACCCGATGCCTTATTTATCCTGTATATAACATTTGCGGCGATCACAGGGATGACGGCGAATGTTATGGCCATAAGTGAATATCCGAAGGCCGACGTTTTTTTTATGATCTCGATCACATAACCGCCCGCCGTAATCAGATTTAGAATCGTAAGCATTATAACGACACTTCTGTTGATACTCTCAATTTCCTGTCTTTTCAATGAATTGTCCGCTGTTTTTTCTTTCATGGCTCATTCTCCTGACATTATATTTGAGTCCACAAGAATCCGCTTCATTCATGTGACCATAATGATATTTATATTATTACTTCACATTTTATAACATATAATTACACAGATTGTGAATTCATATATATATTTTAACCTTCAATTCATGTAGTGTCAATAGAGCAAATTCATTATTATGAATATTTTACGTTTAATATCAGTTAACATACTTATGCTAACTCAAATATATATATTCCCCCAAAAAAACTCCCGCCGAATGCTTTCGCATCCAAAGCGGGAGTCTGTCATAACCCTCACCTTCGCTGTCGCCGATAGGTGTTGGATTTATCCGACTGAGTTTATTTATTTGGCATCCTTGATTGAGAAGCTTACTCTACCCATCTTGTCCTTGCCGAGGCACTTGCAACGAACCTTGTCACCGAGTGTAAGAACATCCTCAACATGGTTGATGCGCTCATTTGCGATCTTCGAGATATGAACCATACCTTCCTTGCCGGGAGCGAATTCGATGAATGCGCCGAAGTCCTTAATGCTGACAACCTTGCCTTCGTAGATCGTGCCTTCTTCAAATTCGGAAACGATAAGGTTGATGATCCTGATCGCCTCGTTCATCATCGCTGCATCTGTTCCGCAAACCGAAACGGCACCGTCATCCGTAATATCGATCTTAACGCCTGTCGAATCAATGATAGCATTGATAGTCTTTCCGCGCTGTCCGACAACATCACCGATCTTAGCGGGATCGATCTGAATCTGAACGATCTTGGGAGCATAAGCGTTAACTTCGGGTCTGGGAGCATCGATTGCTTTCTTCATGCAGTTATCCATAATGAAGAGACGAGCCTCGCGGCAACGTGCGATAGCGCCTTCAACGATGGGACGTGTAAGTCCGTGGATCTTGATATCCATCTGGATCGCTGTGATACCTTCTGTTGTACCTGTAACCTTGAAGTCCATGTCGCCGAAGAAATCTTCGAGGCCCTGGATATCTGTAAGAAGAACGAAATCATCGTCTGTCTCGCCTGTTACAAGACCGCAGCTGATACCTGCAACCATTCTCTTGATGGGAACGCCGGCTGCCATAAGTGACATACATGACGCACATGTGGAAGCCATTGATGTCGATCCGTTTGATTCAAACGTCTCCGATACGCAACGGATCGCGTAAGGGAATTCTTCCTCTGTGGGAAGTACGGGAACGAGTGCACGCTCAGCAAGTGCTCCGTGTCCGATTTCACGACGTCCGGGTCCGCGGCTGACCTTTGTCTCGCCTACGGAATATGCAGGGAAGTTATAGTGGTGCATGTAACGCTTGCTTACTTCGTTTTCATCAAGACCATCAAGCTTCTGCATCTCGGAAAGAGGTGCAAGTGTGCAGACATCGCAGATCTGTGTCTGGCCACGTGTGAACATCGATGAACCGTGAACTCTGGGAATAATATCAACTTCAGCTGCAAGAGGACGGATCTGTGTGATCTCACGACCGTCGGGACGCTTATGATCCTTAAGGATCATCTTACGAACCGTCTTCTTCTCATACTGGTAAACAGCCTCACCGAGAAGTGCGAGCCATTCCTCGTTTTCAGCGAATGCCTCTTCAAGTCTTTCGGTGATAACGCGCATATTTTCCTCGCGCTTCTGCTTCTCATCGGTAAATACGGCTTCTTCCATCTCTTCGGGTGGAACAAGTCTCTTGATCTCGGCAAAAAGCTCCTCGGGAATAGCACAGCTGGTGTACTCGTGCTTTGTCTTGCCTACTTCTTTAACGATATTGTCGATGAAAGCGATGATCGTCTGGTTGATCTCATGAGCCTTATAAATTGCTTCGATCATCTTTGCTTCGGGGATCTCGTTGGCACCTGCCTCGATCATGATAACCTTCTCACGTGTTGAAGCAACGGTAAGGTTAAGATCTCCGCTCTTCCACTCTTCCTGAGTGGGGTTGATGATAAATTCACCGTTGATCATGCCGACCTGTGTCATTGCACAGGGGCCGTCAAAAGGAATATCCGAAATGCATGTTGCGATTGCAGAACCGAGCATACCTACAAGTTCGGGACGACATGTGGGATCAACAGACATTACCATATTGTTGATCGTTACGTCGTTGCGGTAATCCTTAGGAAAAAGGGGACGCATGGGTCTGTCGATAACACGGCTTGTAAGGATGGCGTTCTCGCTTGCTCTGCCCTCACGTCTGTTAAAACCTCCGGGGATCTTGCCTGCAGCGTAGAGCTTCTCTTCAAACTCAACACTCAGGGGGAAGAAATCAATGCCGTCTCTGGGCTTCTGCGATGCTGTTGCGGTAGAAAGAACAACTGTGTCACCGTAATGCATGAATGCGGCGCCGTTTGCCTGAGCTGCCACACGTCCGATATCAACGGTCAGTGTACGTCCGGCAAGTTCCATTGAAAAACTTTTGTACATTAGTACCTCCTATGTGGATGCGGCTTTAAAGCTTCGGGATATCCGTATATTTCCGGAGCTCTCACCGCTTATTCCTCGCCGGGCACAATATCTGTTCCGGCATGTATAATTACCTGCGAAGATCCCGAAACCACTGAGAAACGCGGATACAGCGCGCATCTGCGCTTTTCAGAAGTCTCGGAAAAGGTCTCCGCAACTTCCTATATTACCATACTCCTCTCACAAATTCCACAATTATTTATAGGAGCAGGCAGCGATGAGGATTGCGAATATCATTGACCGGATTGCTTTTCCGCAGCGATCCATATATACGTTTCGTCCATAATGCTCATTGGCGGTTGACTCATAAAGCGCGAAAGTAGTAATCTTAATACGGTTCATCATTTATCTGCATGGATTCAAAACCACAAAAAGCCACAGGAGCAGGATCACCAAACATGACATATAATGAAGCCTTAGACTTTTTAAATTCCGCCTCAACGCCCGGATCCGTTTATGGCCTTGAGCGCATAAACATGCTTCTTGAGCATCTTTCAAGACCTCAGGATAAGCTTAGATTCATCCATATCGCCGGCACAAACGGCAAGGGTTCCGTTTCCCGTATGCTTGCATGTGTGCTGACCGCTGCCGGTTACAAGGTCGGATGTTTTAATTCCCCCTGCCTTGTTTCTCCCTGCGAGTATTTGAGCGTTTCAAACCCGGTTACACAAAAAAGGCCGAACAAGAACACATCCCCCGATTCTTCGGCGCAGTCTTCGGCAGACACCATTTCAACCGATCTCAATCCCATAAGCGCAAGTCCCGAAGAATTCGCGAATGAGGTTGCCCGTGTCATGGAAGCGACTCTCGATATGCTTGGCAGTATTTTTCTTGATGCCGATCCGTATAAGAATAAATTGTTTTCAAACGATACTTCAAAATCTCCGATCGCTTCAAGGGATATCGCAGTCACGCTTCGTCCTACGGCGTTTGAGTATTATACGGCTATGGCCATAGACTACTTTGCCCGCAAGGAATGTGATTTTGCGATCATGGAATGCGGTCTCGGCGGTAAAGACGATTCCACCAATATTATCCCGTCTCCGGAAGTTGCGGTTATAACGCGCATCGGACTCGATCATACCGAAATGCTCGGCCCCGACATCGTCTCCATCGCCGAAGCAAAATCAGGTATAATAAAGAAAGGATGCAGCGTGGTAGCCTATCCTTCCGACGACGAAGCACTTAAGGTGATCGAAAAAAAAGCTGAAAGACTCGGATGTCCTTTAAGCATTGCGGACCCCGGGAAATTAAAGATTGTCCGCGAAGGTGTTTGGGAAGGCGATACGATTTCGTATGATGATTCGGAGGAATACCGACTCTCACTCCCGGGCGACCATCAGGCGATGAATGCCGCTGTTGTTCTTGAAATTATTAAAGCACTTAAACTTCGAATCAAAGATTTCAACGCAGCCGTTAAAACAGGGCTTGGCGCCGGTGATGTCGACGCGGCCGTAAAAACAAAGTTTGGCGACGGTGATGTCGACGCGGCCGTAAAAGCAGGGCTTGGCGCTGCAAAGTGGCCGGCAAGACTTACTCTGATAAGCAAAGACCCGCCCGTGCTGCTTGACGGAGCGCACAATCCGCAGTGCATGGATGCTTTGTGCAAATACCTGAAAAAGATTACCGAATCATTCCCGAAGGGAAGTAATGAAAAACGCGACTTTATCGTCGTAACGGGTGTGATGGCGGACAAAGACTATGCTGATATGTTTGGGCAGCTCGCGCCGTTTGCGGGAAAGGTATATGCGGTGCGTCCCGATAACCCCAGAAGCCTTGACCCGGCTGTGATAGCGGAGATTTTCGAGGGCATGGGAGTTACGGCGGTCACTTCCGATTCCGTCAGCTCGGCGCTTGAGTGCGCAAAAGAAGAAATAAAAAAAGACGGCAGATATATAGGAATCATTGTTACCGGCTCCCTTTATATGATGAAACCTCTGCTTGAGCCGACACGGTAAATTCTTCGATAATTACGCCGGCAATGAAATGATCCGCAAAGAGCATCTTAGTGTTCCGTTCTTTGCGGAGCCTATTACAGGAACGACTACACCGACACGTCATTTCAGTGCACAATTTTTGATCACAATCCGAATGACTATTATTTCATTCCGCGTTTCCCCGCTCTTGAGATTAACTACTCAAAGCATCTTTCGCCAGATGCCTGGGAGCAAGCAAAACCCGCGTTTGCCCGGATTAACCCCGAAAGCTTTAAACGCGGGACAACAGACAGCGCGATCACTGTTTCGCTCTACTATTCCGACGGAACCCAGATAAGGCTCGAGTTCGACAAGGCAAATGCTTCGCTTATCGAAAACTATCTCGGATTTGTCGCGCAGGCATATAAGTGAGCTACCGTTACTTATATATCTTGATCTTGCAATTGAGTTTTCCTTTTTTGCTCAGATTCATTTCTTCCGAATATTCAAATTTACCTTTGCCCCTGACGGAGATGATGTCGCCGGGGCGAAGGTTTTTTGCATTTTCCGTACAAGTACGTCCGTTAAGAAACACAAGACCCGCAGGGAACAATAAAAGAGCGTCCTGCCTCGATAATTTGCATACTCTGGCTATCACCGCATCGATTCTCTGCGTGGCAACCTGTATGACCTTTTCTTCCGTATCGGGCGCGGTTACGTCTTCGGTATTTTCCGTTTCTTCAACCTTTACGGATGTATGCTTGACGCGAGTAAGATTTTGGATGATGAATTCGGCTATGGCGTCCTTACAGAAAAGGCAGGCCTTTTTATCCTTTACAAATATGTCACCGAGCATCTCCCTTTTTATTCCGAGATTCATAAGCGCTCCGAGAAAATCCCGGTGATTTAGGTCATCGGCAAATTTATCGGCGAGCGGCCTGATCAAAAGCGCTTTAATAGGAAATTCCTGCGAATAGCCAAGATCCTTTTCACTTCCGAAACGGACCATCTTCCGTTCGGACAATTCGCACCCTCCGAATAATACCGGGCTCGCATATCTAAGCTCGGCTTCGTTATCGTAATAATCGCCGAGTTCGCCCATAGACATAAAGTCTGTGAACGTGAACTGATTATTGTTATAGCTTCTTTGTGCAAGATCACGTAATCTGTTTATTTCTTCCATTCAAACATGCCTCTCTTACGTCAATACCGGCTTGCGAGTGTTGTAAAGCGGCCATTCACGATCCGCTTCGATTATTCTCACTAACGGACTTTTTACAAATCTGTTGTTAATCTGTTTTCACCATTATACCCACGAAACCGGCAATTATCTACAATGTCTTTGCTCTTATGAGACTTCACTTTTTGACGCTTATGCTATATACTGAACAGGATAAAATCATACGGTTCGAAACTGTACACTTCATATGTTTCGAGCCAAAAACAATATAAACCGAAACCGGGCACTCCATAAGTTTCGAGAAAGAAATAATAAACAGAGGTATTTAAGAATGGTATTATGCGCCGCAAGCTCATATGAAAAGAAATATTTTCTTGATCCGTTTTGCGACAGACTTCCGCAATCGGTCAAGGATGAACTCAAGATCATGTGCACACTCTTCGTAGAGGAAGTCGGGGGCGTCCTCACCATCGAGTACGATGAAACTGACGAGTCACTTTATCTGCGAACTCACAGCGACGAAGGTGATCTTTTATACGACGAAGTCGGAAGCGGTCTTCTCATAAAAAAGATCCAAAATTCAAAGCAGGAGCTTCTTGAATCACTTGAGCTTTACTGCAAGACGTTTCTAAAATGAAACCTACACACTTTCCGAAAGAACAAAATAAAGGAGGAATTCCCATGCTTCTTGCCATAGACGTTGGAAACACAAATACAAACCTTGCCGTATTTAAGGATAACGAGATCATTTCCGATATGGCGATCACGACAAAAACTCCCCGTACGGCAGACGAATTTGCAGCTACATTTCGCGAGCTTTTGCGTGTAAACGACATTTTCCCCGAAGACATCAACGCCTGCATCATTTCAAGCGTTGTACCCGGCATCATGTACTACTTAAAAGGTGGTATCGTAAAGCTTTTCGGGATCCAGCCGCTTGAGGTCGGAACAGGGATCAAGACGGGAGTCAAGATAAAGCTTGCAAACCCCCGCGAGGTCGGGGCCGACAGAATTGTTGACCTGGCTGCGGGCTTTAATCTCTACGGAGGCCCTGTCATGGTCATCGATTACGGCACCGCCACCACTTACGACCTCATCGACGAAAGCGGGACTTTCACTTACGGACTTACCTGCCCCGGAATCAGGATCAGTGCAAATGCGCTCTGGCACGACACTGCAAAGCTGCCCGAGATTGAGCTGACTCTGCCGGGTACGATTCTTGCAAACGATACAATTTCAAGCATGCAGGCAGGACTTCTTTACGGTGTCATCGGCCAGACCGAGTACATCATCGACCGTGTCAAAAAGGAAGCCGGTCTTAAAGAAATGAAGGTTGTCGCAACGGGCGGCCTTGGAGAGCTCATTGCCGGCGCCACCGACCACATCGATGTTTACGACAGGGCACTCACCATGAAAGGCCTCAAGATCATTTACGACAAGAACCGCTGAACTCCTGAAGGCGACGCGGATCAAATAACAGACTGAGGAAGATTTACTTGAAGATCAGAGACATTGAAGCAGGAAAGCTGGCGCTCGGTCCCATGGCGGGGTTTACGGATATGCCCTACAGGCTTCTGTGCAAAGAACAGGGCGCCGATTACATGATCACCGAAATGGTAAGCGCCAAGGGAATACATTATAACAGCCCGGGCTCTGCGCTTTTACTGAAGACCGACCAAAAAGAGCATCCGATTGCTCTCCAGCTTTTCGGAAGCGAACCCGAGATAATGGCGGAAACAGCCGCAAGGCTTGACGATCTCCCGTTCGACATATATGACATAAACATGGGTTGTCCCGTCCCCAAAGTCGTAAACAACGGCGAAGGCAGCGCGCTCATGAAGGATCCTCCGCTTGCGGGCAAAATCGTTGAAGCCGTAAAGAAAGCTTCAAAGAAGCCCGTCACTGTCAAGTTCAGGAAAGGTTTTGACAGTTCGTGCCAAAACGCCGCCGAATTTGCAAAAGTCCTTGAATGTGCGGGCGCCGATGCACTCGCCATACACGGCAGGACACGTGAACAATACTATCACGGAGCTGCCGATTGGAACGTTATAAAGGATGTAAAAGATGCCGTTAAGATTCCGGTCATCGGAAACGGCGATATAAAAACTCCCGAAGATGCCCGAAAAATGTTTGAAACAACGGGCTGCGACGCAGTAATGATAGGGCGCGCCGCACAGGGTAACCCCTGGATCTTCCACCGGATAAAGACTTATCTTGAGACGGGCGTCATAGAAGAAAAGCCTTCCGTTCAAGAGATATTCGCGATGATAAAGCGCCATTACGGGATGCTCATCGATTACAAAGGAGAACTTACTGCCGTGCGCGAGATGCGTACGCATATGTCCTGTTATACCGCGGGACTCCCCGAAAGTGCCGCTCTTCGCAGGAATGTAAATACATGCGGGTACCCTGAGGAAGTTTTTGAAATACTTGATAAATACGAGACAAATTTTCTTTGATTTTGAATCACGCTTACGAGACTTGGCACGGATCCGAGTCAGCATCAACAGAATTATACTAAACAGAGTCCCCTTTAACCTGCACCGGAACAAGCCGGTGCTGCGAAAAGGGGACTCTTAAATAATTTACTGAATGTCTAATTCCGGAGGCTTGTCGATTTCTTCACCGACATACTTTCCGTACTTTTTCCGCTGTCTTACACACTCCGAGAGCAGGTACTCTATCTGCCCGTTTACGGACCTGAAATCGTCCTCTGCCCACGCGGCTATATCGTTATAGAGTTTTTCCGAAAGACGGAGCGGAACTTGTTTTTTCTCAGCCATTTATAACACCTTATCTCAATATAACGTTCCCGAATTAACTATCGGTTGAGCGTCGTGGTTACCGCAAAGTACCACGAGCAGATTGGAAACCATAGCTGCCTTTCTTTCTTCGTCAAGATCGACGATCTTATTTTCACCGAGTCTTTCGAGAGCCATCTCAACCATTCCCACAGCACCGTCGACAATCATCTTTCTCGCATCGATGATTGCGGAAGCCTGCTGTCTCTGAAGCATTACGGACGCGATTTCGGGCGCATAAGCAAGATATGTGATCCTTGCATCTACTATCTCAAGACCCGCCTCATTGACTTTACCCTGAATCTCATCTTTGATCCTGCGTGCAACAGTTTCGGCAGAACCTCTTAAACTTCCCTCGTCAGCCTGTCCGTCACCCGTCGTGTCGACGTTCTTGGCAACATCATAGGGGTACATCCTGACAATATTACGGAGTGCGCTGTCACACTGAAGAGAAAGATATTCCTTGTAATTATCAACGTTAAAAACTGCCTTGGCGGTGTCAACAACCTTCCAGATAACGGCGATACCGATCTCAACGGGATTTCCGAGGCAATCGTTTATCTTTTGTCTGCCGTTGTTAAGCGTCATCGCTTTAAGAGAAATTTTCTTGCTTGCTGCCGCAATATTAGCTCTTGCCTGAGCCGCGGGAGAATTTTCAACTACTACGGTGCTGCCGAATTTCTCACTCTCACCGCTCTGTGCAAGCCTTGTTCCCGCAGCGGGATTAATTGCGGTGCAGAAAGGATTTGTAAAGTAGAATCCTTCTTCTTTGATTGAGCCCTTATATTTTCCAAAAAGTGTTAATACTACAGCTTCCTGAGGCTTTACGACAACAAGTCCGCTAATCATTATGCACGATACAACGAGAACTACCCCACCGAGTACAATCATCCAATACACCTGATTTATACCGCCCACAATAAAAAGCGCTATCGATACGATCATTAAAAGCAGTAAAGTAAACAACGCAAGCATTCCGTTACGATTTTTGGTATAGATTTTTTCTGTCATACAAAGCACCTCCTATGTGATATCATTATGATATCATAAAGAATTATTTTGTCAACATCTTTTTCTCCCGGCTTCAGCTCCCGAGAACGAGATGTTTTTCGTAGAGCTGTTTATCAATGTCTTTGAACACATTGAAAACCACTCTCTCAACCTTCCCGGGGTTATTTGCCCTCCATGCCTTTACCGTCTCTACCGCAATCTGTGCCGCCCTCTCGTTCGGAAAATGAAATACCCCCGTAGATATACAGCAAAATGCGACACTTTTAAGCGAATTTTGCGCGCACATATCGAGAGTGTTCTTATAACAATCGGCCAGCTCCTCTTTGTGCTTTTGTGTGAGAGCTCCCGCCACTATCGGCCCCACTATATGAATAACCTTCTTTGCCGGCAGATTATATGCGTCGGTCAGCATAGGAACGGCAGTAGGCTGCTCATATCTGCGTCCGAACTTTTTCCTAAGTTCTTCCATCCTTTTGTTGCACTCATTGCGCAGCTGCACCCCCGCAAAAGTATGAATGCAATTGTCTATACATGTATGCATCGGGACAAAGCAACCAAGCATTTGAGAGTTTGCGGCATTAACGATCGCATCAACCGCAAGCCTCGTGATATCCCCCTGCCAAACCGACATTCCGTCAGCATCGGCAGGTATATCGCATGCGTTTACAACTCCCTTTTCGCGAGCACGCTCCTTAAGGTACTCGTCCTGAACCTCCAGGACCCGGGCACCCATTTCTCCGGGCATGCGCACATTCATAAGGCTCCTTAAAACGCATCGTTTGTCTTCAACGTTTTGTGGGACCCGAATATCGCTGTACTGTACAGATTCTGCTTTAAACTCTCCGACAAGATAATCAAGCCTTTCTTCCTGCGTTCTGAAATTTGCGCTCATGTTCTGTATTCCTCCGTATTTTTGTGACAATCCCTGTCCTCTATGCTATACTTTGACTGTTGAACAATAAAATCAAAGGGGAATATATGTCTATTATAACAAAAAACAACAACTCGATCAGGGTTAACCAAAACGGTTATTCCTTGCATCTTCCAAAATATTTAGCAGTTCTCGTTGAGTCACCCGTCTACGTATACAACGAGGCCGGAGCCTTAATTAAGGAATTCGACGCTCCCAAGCTTTCTTTTGATGAGGCATCCGGCGATAATGTCGCGCTCATCAATCTCGGTGATATCCCTTGCGGCACTTACAGTGTTTCATGTGCGGGTACTTCCGTCACATTTACGGTAAAAGAGAAAGCATACTCCGAGCTTACGGACGGCCTTATCAAAGCTCTTTACTATCAGCGCTGCGGCTGCGAACTTACGAAAACCTATGCAGGTCTTTTCACTCACAAAGCATGTCACACTGCTCCCGCGTTCGACTGGGAGGACAAGTCAAAGACGAAGGTTGTTACGGGCGGATGGCACGACGCAGGTGATTACGGTAAGTACGTAAGTCCCGGTGCCGTCACGGTCGCTCACATGCTTTATGCCTACATGCTGTTTCCAAACGGCTGCGACAGACCGCTTAATATTCCTGAAACAGGCAACTCTATCCCCGATATTTTAAACGAAGCCCGCTGGGAACTCGAATGGATACTTAAAATGCAGCGCGAAGACGGCGCTTTTTACCACAAACTTACAAAAGATCACTTTGCTCCCTTTATCATGCCCGAAGACGATACGGACCCGGAATACCTTGTTCCCCCTTCGCATTGCGCCACCGCTGACGCGGTAGCCGTTCTCGCACTCGCCGCAAGAATTTACGATAAATTCGATCCCGGATTTTCAAAGCGCATGTTAGATTCGGCGCTTCAAGGTTGGCAGTGGCTAAAAGCAAACCAAAACTTCGTTCCTTACGTCAATCCCGAGGGCTTAAGAACCGGCCCGTACAGTGACACCCGCGTAATCGACGAACTGTTCTGGGCTTCATGCGAGCTTTTTGCGACAACAGGCGAGACCATTTTCGGCGATGAAGCCGCTCGTCTTTATCGCTATGCAAAAAATGAGTCTCCGGAAGCATATACACTAAATGGTGAGCCCGGCCTCTTTGAGGAAATGCTCGAAAATGAAAGAGTCGGCGTAAAAGAATATGTCAAAAAATTCCCTTACCTAAACGCCACCCCTCTTGAAGGCCTGACTTTAACCGAGTTCGGCTGGGCGGATGTAAGCGGCCTGGGTACCCTTTGCTGCCTGTTTTCAATTAAAGAAAAAGGCGGAAACAATTTATACGGCGACCTGAAAAGGGACTTTTTGTTAAAGAGTCCGAAGGCCCTGGAACGCAGCGAAAACTCGTGCTACGGCACAGCCTTAAGGGCTGACGAATATATCTGGGGAAGCATCCTGAATGTCATGAATAATGCCATGACCATGATCGTCGACTACATGCTTACAGGCAATGAAGATATGCGAAATGCCGCGCTTTGCCAGCTCGATTACGCGCTCGGCCTTAATGCGCTTGACATTTCGTTTGTGACCGGCTTCGGAATCAGAAGCGTCCAGAATCCTCATCACAGGCCTTCGGGCGCCGATACGGTCAAAGCCCCCGTTCCCGGGTTTATCGTCGGCGGTCCGAATAAGCGCTGGACCTATCCGCAAACGAGGGAGCGACTCGGCGAGGCTACTCCCGCTGCAAAATACTACATCGATGAGGAGCCGTTTGCAGACATGAACGAAGTTGCAATTTACTGGAATTCGCCGACTGTATTTGTTTCTGCGTTTTTTGATACCTTCTGAGTAAGCACCGGACTATGTCATGCCCATATGAGGGCACTGCATGAGACTTCGCACACCCATATGAGGGCACTGCATGTGACATTTCACACCCATATGAGGGCACTGCATGAAATATGTCATGCCCATATAACCATGGCAAGAGTTCCGGCGATCATCAACAAAAGCCCCACGAGGGCTTTTTTGCTTAGTTTTTCCTTAAAAACTATATACGAAAATGCTATGGAGATAATGATGCTCATCTTATCGATAGGCACTACAACGCTCACAATTCCATTTTGGATCGCGTAATAATAGCAAAGCCAGCTGCCGCCGGTTGCCAGCCCCGACAATGCGATAAAAAAGAGTTCTTTGCCGTTTTGAGACTTAAGAAGTTTGTGTTTTCCTTTTATAAAAACAATCATCCATGCCATTACGAGGACTACCCCCGTACGTATGGCAGTTCCGAGGTTTGACTCAACCCCCGATATTCCGACTTTTGCAAGTATCGAAGTAAGTGCGGCAAATACAGCCGAACCGATCGCATAGGGCAGCCACATTGCATTCTTTTCTTTGGCATCGGCGTTTTTCTTCTCAATCATCAGGATAATGCCTACCGCCAAGAAAACGGTTCCTACGAGCTTTACCGCAAGGTGATTGGTTTCGCCGAAGAGGATTATCGCCAGCAAAACCGTAAGCACTGTACTCGATTTGTCTACGGGAACCACTTTGTTTACATCGCCGACGGAAAGCGCTTTAAAATAACAGATCCACGACGCGCCCGTGGCAACACCGGAAAGAAGCAGAAACAAAAGAGATTTCGGGGCAATCTGCGTTATCGTGTCCGCAGAGCCCACAACAAAAACCATTATCCAGGAGAAAACAAGAACCACAATCGTGCGAAGCGCGGTTGCAACATCCGAATCAGTCTTTCTGATACCGCATTTTGCCAGAATCGAAGTAAGTCCCGCAAAAACAGACGACAAAACAGCCATTACAATCCACATAATGTTTCCCTCCCTGTTTTAAGTCCATGCGCTCGTCTTTATTTACAGAGCGCCGACTCCCGATCCATGTGCTCATCTATCGCGCTCGTCTTTATTTTCAAGGCACGGGCTCTCAGTCCATGCGCTCGTCTTCGTTTGTAAAACACTCTCTGAATCTTCCGGAAAATGAAGGTGTCAGCCCCTCAACATAAAGGTGAGACGTATCTCCGAAAGAAAGCATCCTGAACTGTGCAATACCTTCTCTTCGCTCTTCCGTTGCAACGGTTGTTACGGACGTAGGCGCCGCAATCGTTGTGTGCCAAAGGGCAAACGCGGGAAGGTTGAGCAGATACGAAAGAAGAACACATTCAAGCCCAAAGTGGCAGAAAAATACGATCGTGTCGTTGTTTGGTTTCTCGGCGCGAAATATCTTTCCGTCTTTTCTGTATCCGTGTGCTCTAAGAAAAGAATCGAACTCATCGCAGACTTTTTTGTACTCATCACCGACATGGGCGTTTTGAAGCGGCGGATACTCATACCAGCGCTCATAATCGTACGCATAAGGCATATTCGCCAAATCCTGCGGAAGCCAGTCCCACGCTACGCCCGTTTTTTGGGGTCTGTCGACAACCGGCGCAAACTCACGCAGCCACCAAAGTACGCGTGCCTTCATATGCATTTTTTCAAGGCAGGGCGCTGCTGTTTCCCTTGCGCGCCCAAGCGGCGAAACGTAGCACTCGTGCGCCTTTATATTTTTCATTCTTTCGGAAAGCGCCTCGGCTTCTGTTTTTCCGATTTCCGTAAGTGAATCGTTTTTGTAGTCCGGATCGCCGTGTCTTACTATGATCAGTTTCATTTGTCTTCAACCACAACCTCGCCCTTAGCTTCCGGATCGTCCATGATGATCTCCGAAACCTGTGGCAGGCTGATCGTTCCTTTCTTTGGATTCTTAACGCTTATGACAGGCGTTGTGATCGTTGCCTCAACCTCAGACTTTTCAAAAGCGAGATCGGTATCGATCATCTTGCAGTTTATAAGCGTTAATCCCTTGCAATAACACAATGGCTGAGTCCCTGATATCGTGCAATTATCAAATGTAACATTTTCAGAATACCACGCCAGATACTCACCCTTAACGACGCAGTTCCTGACAACGACATTCTTCGCATGCCAAAAAGCATCCTTGGTGTCAAAATTACAGTTTTCAAATGTTGAATCCGTAATGTATTGAAACGAGTACTTACCCTTAAGAGAAACGTTCTCAAAGCTGAGTTTTTCGGATTTCATCATAAAATACTCGCTTTCGGCAGATGAATCTGTCATTCTTACATTCTTTACGAACCAACCGAATTCCGGGGATATGATGTCGCAGTTTTTAACGCTTATGTCCGAACATTCACGAAGTGCCTTTATGCCGTGAAGCTTTGAATCGTCTATATCGGCATTTTTCGTATACCACAACGCGGCTCTGCAGTTCATGGTCATCTCGCTGCCTGTTATCTTTAACCCTGTTATATGCCAGAACGGATATCTGAGATTAAAGAAGCATTCTTTTACCTCGATATTTTTACTTTCCTTGAATGCGCTCTCTCCGTCCGCCGGACCGTCAAACCTGCATTTTTCAACCACAAGTCCGTCACTGCCGTAAAGAGCTCTTTCTTCATCAAACGATCTGTCCTTTATATATTCCATACCAACCTCTTCCTGATTAAGAAGTATTACTAAAAATCCGCTTTTCTTCAGGTGAAAATATAACCCGATACGATTATTATTATATCAAACTAATCAACTCACACAATACGTCCATTTCTCATATTTTGTTTTGTGATTTATAGTGTTTTGTTCTCACGCTTTCAATTTGCAATGTTTTATCTTCGCACATTCTGTTTGCGGTGTTTTGTTCCCGCACCTTGATTTCTTCGGCCGTATTTGCGCTCTTCTCATGGCTCAAACATCCGTATAATGGTAAAAGATCGGAAGTCGAGGTCAATCGGATCATTAAAAAAGAAGCAGTTTTTATGCTGCTCTTTTCTTTCCTTATCATATATTGGTTTTTTTCAATACCTCAAACATTATACCGAGCACTGTTTCCGTAACTACAAGCATCAGTTGGAAAGCAATGGAAAGTCGTCAAAAAAATTCAGGTTTAAGGAACTGAACGCCTCTTTCAAGTATATAGTCCAGATACTTCCTGTAATACTCGGGGACCATTTCTTCCGTTTCATCATGAGCATGAAGAAGGATTATGTTGCTGTTTCCGTCCTTAAAAAGCTCTCCTCCGTTTTGCGGCGATTCGGCATCCATCCTTTTATAAACGTCCTCTTCAGTAAAGCTGCTTCCGGTACGGATATTATACTCCGCCACATCATATGTCCAAAACGTGTCTATATCGGTGCTGAGCTCGCCTTCTCTCCACCACTTGAACGGTATCTGCGAGTCATTAAGTTTACTGAACCCGTTTTTTCTGAGATAGCTCTGCAATGCCTTTTTGTTTTCTCCACCTTTGTCTCCGTATGGGAAACGGAAAGGTTTATATCTCCTTATAACACCCGCATCTTTATATATGCCGTCAAGGATCTTCTCGTTTTTTTCAATCTCTTCGATTACTTCTTCAAATGCGATCCGCGAGCAATAAGGGTGCGAATATGTATGGTTTCCCAGTATCATGCCGTGTCTTAACGCATATATCGCATTGTCACGATACTTTTCGATATTTTTTCCGACAGCAAACATCACCGCCGTTATCTCCTTTGAATTCAGGTAATCAACTATAGCAGGGGTGTTACGTGAGGGAACATCATCTATTGTCAAAATTGCAGTTATCATTTTTTCTCCACCAAACATTAGTAGTCTTTAAGAGAATAGCATTTTAATCGACATTTATCAACAATGCCTATTTACTATTCTTTCACGAAAGAACGAGCACTCATCACGATTACACTTTTTTGCTTCTTCAAGTGCGATATTGCAATGAAAAACATGATGAAGCGGATTGTCATTCGTACCATATAAGCGATAGCAAAACGGTACTCCGTTTTTAAAAAGTGCGTCAACGATTATTTGAGAATTCTTCTTTAGCTCGTCACCTACAGCAGTCATGACAAATACGGGCGGGAACGCTCCCGTAACGTAATCGGCGGCCGCAGTAAGCTTCCTCTCGGCCCGTGTTCCGCCCTTCGCAAGGATCTTTTTTTGAAGCCATCCGTCAACAATAAAATTTCCGACAAGAATATCATATTTCCCGCAGTTTAACGCAACAGCATTAAAACGCATATGCCCGGGCATTTCAAAGCTCATCTGTGGGTACTCTTTTTTCATTTTTTCAAGAAATTCGGGATTTACAAGCAAGTTTGACAAAACCACCGTAAGATGTGCCCCTGCTGAATCACCGACAGCAAACAGGTTTTCCGTATCAAATCCGTATTTTCCCTCATTTTCGAAAATCCAACGCGAAACAGCGCAGATATCTTCGATCTGCGTAGGATACTTGAATTCGGGTGATAGTCTGTAGGACGGATTTACCACCGCAAAGCCTTGTTGTGCAAGACTCATCGCGTAATACTGATAAACCCCTTTGTCTCCGTATAACCAGCCTCCGCCGTGCACTATCATGATAACCGGCAGTCTTTTACCTTCTTCCGACTTCGGGCGATAAACATCCAGAAGATTCCACTCGGGATGATCACCGTAGGAAATATCATCAAACCTTTCTATATCATCCGGGGTTTTAAAGTTCGCATCTCTTTTTCTGTCCGATTCACCCCATTCATGCCGCGTTTTTTCTACTATATCGATCATTTCCGGCCTCCTAAGCCATGTTCTCTGCGATACCGCTCCTTCACTCCAACCGAGCTGTCCTATTTTTTGCTTTTTTTACTCCGCCCGTGCTGTCTTTTCTTTTTACTGTTTCTCACTCCAACCGGGCTGTCTTTTCTGTCAGTTCTTCTATCGTATCTATTATCAGATCGGCACCTGCTTCTTCAAGCTTCTCACGGCTCGCATTTCCGTATGTGACGCCGACGGTACGAACTCCCGCATTTTTCCCCATAAGTATGTCATACGGCATATCTCCGATAACGATCGTTTCGGAAACGCCCATACCAAGATCATTCATCGTTCTCAAAACGGGATCAGGATTAGGTTTGAGTCGTTCTGTATCTTCGGCCGCAAGAAGATATGAAAAGTAATCCTTAAGTCCGAATCGCTCAAGGAAATCGATAAGGGACTTTCTGTTTCTCGATGTTGCGATGGTAAGGATCATTCCTTTTTCCTTAAGCTCTCCGAGAACCTCGACAACCCCTGTAAAAAGAGTCGGAGGTATCTCAAACTTAGACTTGTCGAAGTTTGCCCTGTAGTTCACAACACATTTGTCGAGCATCTCCTCCGAAAGCTCCGGGTACATCAGCCCGAAACCTATCCTTGATGACAATCCTATAGTATCCGCACATGCACGTTCGTCCGCGACAGGTAACCCAAGCTGCCTCATCGTCTCCTGCTTTGCGAACACAATTGCCTTTTTTGTATCAAGTATCGTTCCGTCAAAGTCCCAGATCATTAATTTGATGCTCATTTTGTCAAATCTCTCCTGTTGAAACTGTCTACCATCTCCTGCAGCTCTATATACCGCTCCATCTTACGTTCGATCTCGGCGTCAGTTTTCTCTTTTTCTCTGCTGAGTTCCATAAGCTTCGAATAATTCGTCGATGCACCGGCGATAAGTCCCTCAAGCTCTGTGCTCCTGGCCTCAAGCTTTTCTATTTCCGCTTCTATGTTGTCGTATTCTTTTTGTTCGTTAAACGAAAGTTTTGTTTTTTCACGAGGTGAGCGGTACTTTCCTTTTGCATCCCCATTTGCGTCGCAGGTGTCCGCACCTTTTCCGTTCTCTCCCGCGGTGCTCTTGCCCGTTCCCACACCTTTTCCGCTCTCTCCTGCGGTACTTCTGCCCGCTCCTGCACCTTTTCCGTTCTCTCCCGCGGCATTCTTTCTGTGAACGATATGGTCCGAGTAACCTCCCTCGCTCTGAATAAGCGTTCCGTCAGGCTCAAACGCAAATATTCTCGTCACAACACGGTCAAGGAAGTATCTGTCATGACTTACCGTAATGATTATGCCCGCAAATCCGTCAAGGTAGTCCTCAAGGATCCGGAGCGTCTGAATATCAAGGTCGTTCGTCGGCTCGTCAAGAATTATGACATTCGGATTATCCATCAGCACTCTGAGCAGATAAAGCCTTCTCTTTTCTCCTCCGGAAAGCTTCGCGATTGGTGCGTACTGCATATCCGGCGTAAACAAAAACCTCTCGCACATCGCAGAAGCGCTCATCATTCCATCGTCTGTCGGAATATATTCGGCAATATCCTTAACATAGTCGATAACGCGCTCATTCTCATTGAGCGCCTCGTTTTCCTGTCCGAAGTACCCGATCTTTATGGTCTGCCCGATCTCTATCGTGCCCGTATCGGGGCGCACATCTCCGATGATACATTTGATAAACGTTGATTTTCCGCATCCGTTGGGTCCGATTATCCCGATTCTGTCAAGCTTCGTAAACGTATATGTGAACGGCTTAAAAAGAGTCTTGCCATCGTATCCTTTGGAAATACCTTCAAGAATAATCGTCTTGTTTCCCATCCTGGTCGGAAGAGAGCTCAGCGTGACAAATCTTTCTTCCTCAGGGCGCTGTCGGTCACGAAGCGCTTCAAATCTCTCGATATGCGCTTTTTGTTTTGTGGATCGTGCCCGGGCACCGCGAAGCATCCACGCCAGATCTTTTCTGAAAAGGGAAGCTGCCTTCCTTTCAGCCGCCTGTTCGTAGTCAAGCCTTTGCTCCTTCAGTTCAAGGAAACCCGAGTAATTCGAATCGTAGCGATAGGCGTTAGCTCTGTCGATCTCAAGTATCATGTCAGTAACTTCATCAAGGAAGTACCTGTCGTGCGTGACCATAAGGATGGCTCCCTTAAAGCCTTTGAGGAACGTCTCGAGCCATTCGATCATCTCTGAGTCGAGGTGGTTGGTCGGCTCGTCAAGTATGAGCAGGTCGGACGGAGTCATGATCGCCGCCACAAGTGCAGCCCTCTTTTTCTGTCCACCCGAAAGGATCCCGGGATCACACTCGGGGTCATCGATCCCGAACTTCGCGAGCGTCGCCTTTATCTCGCCCATCTTATCCCAATGATCATCGCCCGCGTATATTTTCTCAGTTATATTCTCGAGCAGCGTCTTATTCCCGTCGAACACGGGGTTCTGCGGCAGATACGAGATCCTCAGGCCGTTTGTCATAACAACCTTTCCGCTGTCCGGTTCCGTGATCCCCGCAACGATTGAAAGAAGGGTCGATTTTCCGGTTCCGTTTGTGCCCACAACGCCTATCTTGTCAGTGTCGCTTATCCCAACCGTCACGTCTGAGAGTACAGCTTTCGACATATATGATTTTGATACATTTTCAACATTTAAAATATTCATTGAAGATTTCCTCGATCATTTATTCGTACCGATACTCAGACACTGTTCCTTCTCTTAGTGGGCTCCGATGTTTCCCACTCTGTCGACTCTCTTAGTGGGCTCCGAATATCTTTCCCACTCTGTCGACTCTCTTAGTGGGCTCCGATGTTTCCCACTCTGTCGACTCTCTTAGTGGGCTCCGAATATCTTTCCCCAGTTCATCATGACAGAGAAATCACCGGATATCGAATACATGCCCTTTCCGAGCGCCTCTGCTCCGTTCAATTCTCCTCTGGAGATCTTAACCCAGACATCAAATGTTGTGTCAATGCGCGTAGTAGCGGTAAGATGTCCGTCTGTGAACACCTCACTTCCGTCTTTTCCGAGAAGTATCTGATAAGTCTTATCAATATCTTTGTAGTGCATCTCGAGCACACGGTCCGTTCCTTCCCATGTATTTTTATCATACATTGCAGCCATCTGTCGAGTAAAGATTTCGTCCATGTTGTTCATCTTGTTGTTTGTTTCGTTTGTATTGTTCATATCGTTATTTGCTCCGTTCATGTTATTTGTATTGTTATTTGTATTGTTATTTGTTCCGCTCATATTGTTCTCGTTGTTCTTCGTTCCGCTCATATTGTTCTCGTTGTTCTTCGTTCCGCTCATACCATTTTCTATCTTCTTGTCTGACTCGCCGTCCCTGCTCACACCCCAGCTTGCATCGGCCATCTTTTCAAATATATCTTTGGAATAAATAAGTGTATGAAGCTTCTCATTGGTCTCAGCACTTATATCACCCGTCGCGAATTCCTCGCCTGCCTTGCGAACATATCCAAGAAACTCGCCTGTCCTTGCACTGAGTTCTTTTACACGGAACAGCTCGCCCTGTCCGCAAAAGATCGTGATATAGTTGTCCTTCCCGACAAAATGGTTGAACATCTGTCTTACGCTGTCATAGTTTCCTTCTGCCGAATAGAATCCGCAGGTTGAAACAAGCACATGTCTCTTGCCGCTCATATCGTACCTTGCCTGATGAGCGCCGCTGCCGTAACCGTCACTCCTATCACTCATAAACGGAAGGCTCATCGGAAGCTGTCGGTCTATAAGATTTTTGAGGATTCCCGGAACATTGTAATAGTAAAGCGGGAAACTCCAAACGATCACATCAGCGTTGCGCTGCTTTTCAATAACTTCTTTCATGTCATCCTTAATGCAGCAAACACCCGGCGTAACCTTCCAGCATGCAAAGCATCCCTTACATGCTCCGATATTCGACGATGCTACATGCACCTCATCAACAACTACTTCTTCGTTTTTCTCTGTTTCCGCGCGAAGTCCCTCGATAAAACTGTTTGCAAGCTTAAGAGAATTGCTTGCCTTCCCCTTGGGACTTCCGTTTATAAGTAACACCTTCATCTGTTTTCTCCTTTGTGTTTAGCTCTTTTTTACTTTTCCTTATACTTTGCTGTTTTTGATCTTCTCCAGTTTCCTTTGTGTTTGGCTCTTTTTACTTTTTCCTTATATTTTGCTGTTCTTTGATCTTCTCCAGCTCCCTCACACAATTCTCACTCCACTCGCGAACCATATTCCCATACATCACTCCGAAATCTATCGTAAATTTCCAGTACAATGCTTTCAGGGGATCATCAACTCCCGTTCTGTATTCTTCTGTGGTCTTTTCCAGTTCCTTACTCTCTGCTTTTACCATGCATTCCCTCTCCGGCAGACTTTTAAAGAATTCAATATTCTCATCTATGCTGCACTCTCCTCTGAAGAACACCTTCATGAGCATCGGATTTCTCATCACGCTGCTTTCTGTTTCACCCTCCAGCCAATTCATAAGTTCGGCACGACCTTCATCGGTGATCGAGAGTATGTTCTTATCAGGTCTTCCTTCCTGTGCAACGTGAGTGGCACTTATCCACCCGTTCTTTTCCAGTACCTGCAACTCTCTGTATATCTGGCTTGTCTGCGCCTGCCAAAAATGTTTAAGCGAGTCCTCAAATACACTTTTTATTTCATAACCGCTCATTTCCCCGTAATTGAGTAATCCCAGAATCCCGTGTTTTAACATTTATACCTCCTTGCTTTACGACTTGGCTTGTATGACTACTTGCTTTGCTTCCCGCCTTGCTTTGCTTCCCGCCTTGCCTGTTTTTATTCCACTTGTTGAATAGCTTGAAGTCATTATAATTCCACTTGTGGAATATGTCAATGCCTTTTTTGATTTCTCAGTTGTTTTTTCTTGGTTTCTCAGTTGCTTTTTCTTGATTTCTCAGTCTTTTTTCTTGATTCCTCAATCTTTTTTCTTAATTTCTCAGTCTTTTTTCTTGATTCCTCAGCCTTTTTTCTTAATTTCTCAGTCCCTCGTTACAAAAATGAAGGACATGCGTCCAATAGCCAATCGATCTCTTCTGTGGACGCATTTTTCTACAACAAATCAAGAAAAACAAGCAAATTACGTCCAATACGGAATTGATGCTTGTTTTTGGCAAAAACCTTAAAAAATTCCTGTCCACGGCAAGCATTCATTTTCTATTGGACGCATTTTTGTTAAACTTGTGTTTATAATGTACAAATCCACATTTCCGGCAAAAAAAATCAGAATTCCAAGCAGGCAAATCACCACCTCAGGCAAAAAAATCAGAATTCCAAGCAGGCGAATCACCAACTCAGGCAAAAGAATCAGAATTCCAAGCAGGCAAATCACCACTCCGGGCTACAAAGCGGAATCTTACGCAAACAATTTGACATCATCCGGCAAGTAAATCAGAATTCAAATCAGCGAAATTTATAAACCCGACAAATCAATTAATATCTTGGTTTACTTTTATCCTATCAATATGATATTATTATACGAAATCATGTCAGAAGATAATTACAACCACGCACTACCGGTCCGAAAACCACCGAACATATATGGTTCCCGGCAGATCATGATAATATTACCCCACGTAGCATCGCAACCGCTAAACCGCACACAAACACGCAACACCCACATATAAGGATACCATGTTTGAAACAGTTTTCACTATATTTAGATACCTATGCTCTCTCATTTTCGGCGTAGTCACTGCATCCGCATTCGCCGGTCTCCTGCGCACCGCAAAAGACATCAGAAGAATTGTTCCTGTCATACTTTCGATCGGTGCGCTTCAGGCCTTCTTTTTCTTTTTTCTCGGATATGAAACGACCAAAAACTGGTATCCCGTGCATACGCATCTTTTGTTTGTCCTCATACTCATTTTTGTTTTTAAGATAAAAACGCATATAGCCATAATCTCGACTCTCGTTGCATACATGTGCTGTCTGATCCCGTCGATGTTTTCGAGATTTGCAATGTATATCCCGTTCTTCAAACCCCTCCCCGAGCTCATTTTCTATATCATATCGGTGGCGCTCTTCGCCTATGCTCTGTTGAAATTCGCGGCAAAACCGATGCGCGACATGATACAAGGCCGCCTCAAGACCGCACTTGCTCTCGCGATTGTTCCCCTGATCTATTACATTTTTGAGTTCACCACGAGCATCTGGTCGGATCTTATCTACTCCGGCAATTATCATATTGTGCAATTTATGCCGCTCGTGGCATGTTGCGCACATATTGTGTTCGTATGCGTTTTCGGCAATGAACAGCGACGACGCATAGATACCATCCATGAGAAGAACATGATTAAAAACAGGCTCAAAGTTGTAGAGGTCGAGTACGAATCCTTAGCTCGCATGCAGGAAATGTCGCGGATCTACCGGCATGACATGCGTCACCACATGGTCTACCTGCAAAGTCTCGCCGACGAAAAGAAACTTGATGAGATCAAAAACTATATTCAAGAGAACGTCAAAATGATCGACTCAGTCACTCCCCGCCGTTTTTGCGACCATGAGATGCTCAATCTCCTTCTTTCCTATACTGCGGATAAAGCTGAAGCCAACGGAATCGATTACAACTTCGGGATCGAGCTTCCGGAAAAACTTCCTCTCACACCTCCCGAGCTTTGTTCTCTCGTATCTAATGCCCTCGAGAATGCTGTGTTCGCACTGTTGTCCGTTCCGAAAGGAGAACGGGAACTCGATGTCAAACTTAAAGTTGTAAATCGCATGTTGATCTTTTCGGTCGACAACACCTTTAGCAATGAAGTAAAGATTGTCGACGGTATCCCATACACCTCCGAAGAAGGTCACGGATACGGTACCCGAAGTATCATAAGCATCGCAAAAGCACACGGCGGGTTTGCCGATTTCAGTTTGGACGGCAATAAATTCAAACTGCTCGTTTCATTAAGCATGGACCCACCCCGATAGTATGAATCCAACACACTCACCACACAAAATAGTGTGAACCCTGCACACTCTCCGTGAAACAAAAGTGCAACCCTGCACACTCTCCATGAAACAAAAGTGCAACCCTACACACTCTCCGTGAAACAAAAGTGCAAACCCGCACACTTTCCATGAAACAAAAGTGCAACCCTACACACTCTCCGTGAAACAAAAGTGCAAACCCACAAACTTTCCGTAGGGTATAAAACGAAAGGAACTTTTAAAAATGTTCATAGGCATCTGCGAAGACAATAAAAAAGAGCTCGAAAGACTGGAAAACCTCCTGCGTGATTACAGAACCCCCGGTGGCAATGAAATCCGCTTCAGGAGCTTTGCCGGAAGCTTTGATCTTATCGATTCCATGAGCGTCAACGCTTATGATGCCCTTATCCTCGATATCCTCATGCCCGGTCAATCCGGTGTGGATGCGGCACGCGATATTCGTGTGCGCGATCAGGCGATTCCGATCGTATTTCTCACATCAAGCCCCGAATTTGCGGTCGAGAGCTACAGAGTCAACGCCTATGACTACATACTTAAGCCCGTCGTCAAGGACAGGCTCTACGAAACGTTAGACCGCATATACGGGATCATTGCCTCGTCCGAAGAATTATTGTCGGTTGATACTCCCAAGTCTGTATTTCGTATTGCGTACAATACGATCGAGTTTATCGAGGTAAACAACAGAACCATAACTTTTCACACTTCAGACGGCAAAGAAAAGTCTGTTTCCGGACATCTTTTTGATTTTGAGGAAGTGCTCGTTTCACGACCCGAATTTCTCAAGGTTCACAGATCTTTTGTCGTAAACCTTAATCTGATGAAATCCCTCGAAAACAAGGAGTTCACCGCACTTTCGGGTAAAACCGTTCCTATCTCGCGTAATCTTGTTACAGAAGTCCGTGACTCTTTTGTAAAACACCTCCACGGCACCATACGCACGTAAAGCGCTCTCTCCTTTTCCCCCGGTACTCTCATCTTTCATCGGTGCTCTCCCTTTCCCCCGGTACTCTCATCTTTCATCGGTGCTCTCCTTTTTCACCGAATGCTTTCATCACTCATCGGGGCTCTCCTTTTTCTCATCTTTTCTTTCTCTTCGGGGTACGCTGATACATTTCACAACATAAATATCACATTTCGCGCATTTTCATTTATAACCCTCTGATCAATGTTATTATGCAAGACAGTTATTCTGTTGCGATTATAGGAAGGGGAGGAGAAAATTGATGAAAGATAACGGGTGTAATCCTTCATCTGAATCTATCGTACTCATGATCGGACGGGAAATGGTACTTATCCCGTTCGAAAAAATTGAGTATATCGAAACCGTTAACAAAAGATATACCATTCATTTTGTTGACATTAATGACAATCCTTTGATCGTTCGCTCTCAGGATCTGGAAAAACAGTTTCTTGCACGTCCGGAGTTTATCAGATCTCACAGATCTTATATCGTAAATCTCAATCGTATAAGAACCATGGAAGAAAAAAAACTGATTTCTCTGAATGAAAAAGTTATCCCGGTTGCTTCCTTGCACGAAGCAAAAGTTAAAGCTGCGCTTGTAAAGCGGCTTTATGAGGCCGTTCGCAATTAATCATTTTATCGGGGCTCCTCGATCTATTTACAGTCAATATTGCAATAGTCTTGAAAATAATTAACATATGCGTTATCATATCGAATGATGTTTTTTCATAAAGTCCGCGAGGACTTATCAATCAAAGAAACGGAGATATAATTCTATGATGAAACTGGTTCTTATCAGACACGGCGAGAGCGAATGGAACAAACTCAACCTTTTTACCGGCTGGACAGATGTAGATTTAAGTGACAAGGGTCGCGAGGAAGCTAAGAATGCCGGCAAGATCATGAAGGAAGAAGGATACGATTTCGACGTATGCTATACCTCATATCTTAAGCGTGCTATCCACACACTTAACATTGCACTTGATGAGATGGACAGAGCTTGGCTCCCCGTTAACAAGTCCTGGAGACTTAATGAGCGTCATTACGGTGCTCTTCAGGGCCTTAACAAGTCAGAGACAGCTGAAAAATACGGTGAAGATCAGGTTAAAATCTGGAGACGTTCATTCGATGTTAAGCCCCCGGCACTTGAGGAAAGTGACGAAAGAAGCGCTACAAAGCAGGAAATGTTCAGAGACGTTGACAAGTCCCTCCTTCCCGCTAACGAGAGTCTTGAGACTACCATCGAGCGTGTTATCCCTTACTTCAACGATGTTATCAAGAAGGATATGCTGGCAGGCAAGCGTGTTATCATCGCTGCACACGGCAACTCACTCCGCGCACTTGTTAAGTACTTCGACAACCTTTCAAGCGACGAGATCATCGGCGTTAACATCCCTACAGCAGTTCCGCTTGTATATGAGTTCGATGATGACTTCAAGGTTATCAAGCACTACTACCTTGGCGACCAGGAAGCATTAAAGGCTAAGATGGACGCAGTTGCAAACCAGGGCAAGAAGAAATGATCAATGCCTTAAGAAAAGCTAAAGGCAAAAAGAAATTATTTTCAATAGGCAAACAATTAACGGACCGAGGTTTTTTCCCCGGTCCGTTTGTATTATCATATTGTTTGTTTTTCTTCAATCCGTCCAGTAGAAGGATACGTTTACAAATGAAACGAGCCATCCTGTCTGACACTGCAAACGAACCGCAAATTCCACCTCTTACCTTGCGAGGCTTCCCGTCGGATCCCGGGGAGCAAGCACTATAGGTTCCGCGCGAGGCTTCCCATCGGATCCCAGGGAGCAAGCACTATAGGTTCCGCTTCAAACATCTTCTTCTGCTTTTTTGAAAGATACTTCCTGCTCAAGAGGATCTGATAAGCATATTCACCGAACCACTTATCGTCCATAACATAGAAGCCTTCCTCGCCGACATCCTTACCCCAGCTGTTTTCAACCTTCCATCTGAGCGGACGTCCATTTTCGTCGAGATCGACGCCGGTAATGACCATCGCATGAGTCATAAGGCTTTCGTAGTAATCGAGTCTCTCGGCCTTGTCCATCCCGAACGTCGTGTCAAAAAGCTTATCAACTTCAAGTATATCGCTTGTAAGATATCCACCCTTTCTGTCTGAGAACTGGCCGACATCACTTCCGAACCATACTGCCTTCCCGTCTTTAAGCTGGCGTATCGCAAGGTCGCGCAGATCGTCCATCGGAAGATTGAGGTATTTCACGGGATAATCGCCCTCCTCCACGTTTCCGAGGTAGCGTACCGTATAAGTCTTGCCGTAGGGTTTGTCTGCTGTGGGAGCGTTGATCACGGTAACATAATCGTCAAGATCCCATCCCACGTACTTATTGAAGAATTCAACCGGAGTGATGTTCTTCTCGCTGACAAAATTCTTGTCCTTGTCGCGCACTTCCCAGTCAAAGGTTACAGGAGGCTTACCGAGAGATATGCAGAGCATCCTGTAGATAGTCTCCATCATCTCCTCTTTGAGTTTGCGGAGCTCCTTTTCGCCCTTTCCGGCCGCATGCTCTTTCCTTAACGCACATGTAAACTCACGAAGCTTTTTCGTCAGAAAATCATCGAGTTCCCTCGTTGCTGAAGATGCACTCGTTTCCGGCATTATATTCTTGGGAACAACGCCGTACTTCTTGACAATGCTTCTGAACATATCCCACTGTCCGCCGTCTGACATCGGCGCCGACATGAGGAATGAAACAACTCTCGAATCAAGCGACTCGTCAATCGTTTTGATCATGCACTCAAGGAAATGATTGGCCTTCTCGAGCTTATCGAAAAACAGCGGATAGTTCTGACTCAGCTCCATATTCTCGAGATTAAGTTTCTTCATGACCTCAAGACGCATAACATTGTAAGCCGCAAACATCCAGCATCTGCCGGACTGCTTCTGATTACATACTTTTCCGGCCTCAACCTCAACGCTGAACCCGAATCTTTCTTTACGGTACGCCTCATAATTCTTTGCGGACGCAACGATACCGTTTGCCGTAACAGCATTCATGGCAATCCGGTTTTTCTCGTTCTTGTCGAATTTCGACTCGAACTTTTTGAGATCCTTAAAATCAATTTTTTTATTCAAAACAGTACTCCTTATATTTTTATTATTCCCCACGCTCGGTATTTCATCCTGTATTCCAAACCCTCGGCATCTTAAATGCCCAAGCAGCTTTTGCTTCGCATTCAAAACCCTCGCCATCTTAACAGCCGCAAACAAACCTGCGCGAGAACATGCATATTATATTTTAAGGAAACGTTGTGGTCAATCGCCTATTTATTTGATAGGTTTTATTTGTAAAGTGTTCATGAGTAGTCCGCTTCGATGTTCATTCCGTTCTTCAATCACCTTTCCCGATCTCTTTTTTTACAAGTGACATATCGGGAAGCTTGAATATATATGAACCACCCGCAGGTTTGTCCGATCCGTTGAGTCCTTATGTCTGCCGCCGATTGAATTTTGCTTCTTTGAACTGAATTTCTCCAGCCTTTTTACGACTTTACCCATCCCATTATGTACTGCCTTCAAGATCCAAAATGCATTTTTTATATTCTGTCCTCAAGGCCTTTATATGATCTTTTTTCAAGAACACTCTTATACGCCGGGCGTATAATCTTATTATTTGCGACAAGCTCTTCTATTCTGTGAGCGCTCCAGCCTGCGATCCTCGCCACAGAGAATATAGGCGTATAAAGCTCTCTCGGGATTCCCATCATTTCATAAACAAATCCGCTGTAGAAATCCACATTGGGGCTGACGCCCTTGTAAATCTTCCTTTCACGGGCAATGATCTCGGGAGCGAGCTTTTCGATCGACTCATAAAGCCTTAAGTCCTTTTCCCTTCCCTTCTCACCGGCAAGTTTCTCGACATAGCCCCTGAATACCTTTTCACGGGGGTCCGAGAGCGAATATACGGCATGACCCATTCCGTATATAAGTCCCTTCCTGTCGAACACTTCCCTACGCACGATCTTTGTGAGGTAGTTCTCCACCTCTTCCTCGTCGTCCGTATCGCGAACATTCTCACGAATGTTGTCCATCATCTCCATAACCATGAGATTAGCGCCACCGTGCCGGCTTCCCTTGAGTGAGCACATAGCCGCTGCTATCGCCGAATATGTGTCCGTACCCGCCGATGTGACAACACGGGTGGTGAAGGTTGAATTGTTGCCTCCGCCATGCTCCATATGCAGCAGGAACGCAACATCAAGCGTTCTCGCTTCTATCTCGGTAAAGCTCATATCCGGTCTTAAAAGCCTCAGGAAATTCTCAGTCAGAGAAAGATCCGGATCGGGCCTGTGAACGAACATGCTCTCACAATTCCTGTAATAGTTATATGCATGAAAACTGTATGCCGCAAGCATGGGAAAATTACCGATCAGTCTGATGCTCTGGCGCAGAACATTGGAAATATCAAGATCATTCTTGTGATCGTCATAGCTCGCAAGAGTCAGGATACTCTTTGTCATATTGCACATGATATCAGGCTCGGGGGCCTTCATGATAACATCTCTCGTAAAATTCGAGGGAAGTGTCATGCAACGCGCGATAACATCATGAAATTCCTTAAGCTGCTTTTCATTGGGAAGCTCTCCGAACAGAAGAAGGTACGCACCTTCCTCATAGATCATCTTTCTGTTACTCGCTCCTGCGATCAGATCACGCACGTCATATCCGCGATAAAGGAGTTCGCCGTCACAAGGCACAAGCTTTCCGTCCAGTTCCTTAAACGATGTAATCTTTGATATGTTAGTAAGCCCCGTGAGAACACCCTGTCCGTTTATGTCTCTGAGTCCACGTTTAACACCGTAAGTATTATACAGATCGGGATCCATATATCCGCAATCAATGCAATTAGGTGCCTGTTTTTCAGCATATTTATCTATTCTGTACATATCTTTTCCTCCCTCTTATTTGTCACGGCCGTATCTCACAATCCCCTGAAATCTACCACGCTGTCTCTGCTACACTCATATCTACGCGTTTCACGTATCCGTCACCGCGATACCCATATACACACTCACTGCTCCGATTTGCAAGGCCGTATTGTAAATTTCATTTTATTCTAACATTAAAATTTTAACATGTAATTGTATTAGAGAGCAAATTAACAAATTGTAAACACAAAAAGGCGCCTTGTAAACAAGACGCACCTTTCTCAGTGTACATCTTTCCCAAAGCTTCCCAATTCTCCTCTGAATCAACAACTACGATTTCAAAAGTAACGGGAGCCTCATCCGTCGAAACCGTATATGCCTTCACCGTAACCGTTCCGGCATTCTCCATATAAAGCGCCACAAAATCCAAACCTTCTTCATAGATAACCTTTACTACGTCCTCAGGTCCTTCAATATTGATAAGTTCGTAACCATTATACGCTGTATCCCTGACATAATCCACGTAAAAAGCAATGCTGATATGAGATAAAAATAACGTCCCCTATCTTGTCCGTATTTCTGACAGTTTTCCGAAAGCAACCGCACCGCAAAGAATTTCTTTTTTACTCACAATACAAAAGATTTTTGAAGTAAAATTTTGAGAACATCCGGCAATTATTTAAGTAGAATACGTCGAACTAATTTGTTATTATAACTTACGTCGAAAAACCATGTCGTTTTTCTGAAAGGAGTTTTACATGAATAACAAACTAAGATTTATCGCCGTTTTACTTGTTTTAACGCTTATGCTCATGGGTTGCTCTTCTTCGGCTCCCACTTCAGATTCCGGTGATACTGCTGCCAACAAAACTGATACCGCATCCGATGCCGGTACCGATACAAACAAAACAACTGATACAACCTCAGATGATGCTGCAAGCGACTCTACCGCAAGTGACGCTACGGGCGATGCTTCCGCTGACACTGCGGCTGACGCATCTGCCGACACTGCAGGTGGTGCTTCCGCTGACACTGCGGGTGACGCATCTGCCGACACTGCAGGTGGTGCTTCCGCTGACGCTGCCGGCGAAGCTTCTGCAGAAGCTTCCGAAACTGCTCTTCCTGAAATAATTCCCGGTGAAGAGGAATACGAAGATTGGTATGCGGACATGGTAGAAGCTTCGATAGTTTCGACCGGCAACAATGCCCGCCTCAAGAAAGTTCTCGAGAAAGCACGAGCTGGCGAAGAATTTCGCGTAGCCGCAATCGGCGGTTCCGTAACCGAAGGCGCAGGTGCTGTTGTCAATAAAGAAGGCTATGCTTACAAATTTGCATCGGCTCTTGAAAGAGACTACTGTCCCGCAGACGCCGGCAACATGAAATTTGTCAATGCCGGTCTTTCAGGCACACCTTCATCACTCGGTATCATGCGTTATGACAGAGATGTAGTCGGACTCCTCGGCGGTGCTCCCGACCTTCTTATCATCGAATTCTCTGTTAACGATTCCGGTGAAGCCACCCGCGGTCAGGCATACTCAAGCATGATCCACAGAGCGCTCACAGATAATCCCGATTGCGCCGTCATCCTGCTCTTCGCAGTATTCAAATCGAAGTGGAACATGCAGAACAACTATATCCCCGAAGGCGAAGTCTACGAGCTTCCCATGGTCAGCATCAAGGATGCGATTGCGGTTCCCTTTGCGAAAGGTCAGCTCACCAACGAACTTTTCTTCGCTGACGACTATCATCCCAAGACATACGGCCATCAGATCATGAGTGACTGCCTCATGCACCTCGTAGGACTTATCGACCGAGAAGATACAGATACTGCATCGGAAGTTCCCGAGAAAGGCATAAAGAAAATCCCGTATGAGCACACAACGCTTATAACCTCAGACCTCAGCGCCCTTGAAGAAGGCGTCACGATCGATCCCGGCAGCTTTACTCTGACCGATAAATCGGTTCAGTCCATGTTCTTTACCGGCAAAGGTGCGTTCACCGAGAACTTCATGCATGATAAGGATGCAGGCAACGATCCGTTCGTCCTTAAGCTTACATGCAGTAAGTTGCTCCTGAATTTCAAGACTTCCAACTCAAAGACATTCGGTCTTGCCTCTGTGCTTGTTGACGGTGCTCCCGTTGAAGCCGGCAACGGTTATTCTTCGGGCGGTTGGAACAACTGCAACGTTATCTCACTCATTGATGCCGAAGAAAGTGCCGAACACACTGTTGAAATTCAGATGGCTCCCGGTTTTGAGGACAAGGCCTTTACGATCCTCTCTCTCGGCTATGCCAAATAATCTCACGATAAATTGATCGCGTATATATGCCACAAAATCTCACGACAAATTGATCGCGCATAAAGGAGTTTCGGTCCTCATGACTGAAACTCCTTTATTATGCTGCTTTCATAGGTAACTCCTTTATGCTGTTATACTGCTTTTGAGGGGAACCCCTTTATTTTTCTTTTTGATCATAAGCGGAATCCTCAATAATTCAGTCATATTACATTTCCTACTCCTGCAAATATTTAATATATAAACCTTGTTTTACTCAACGCAAATATAGTAAAATATAAATCGTATCGTGGTCTGGGAGTAATAGTATTGTTTTAGTACACTCAAACTATGCCACAAAGGTACACACATTACAATCAAGGAGAAAAAAATGAAAAAATCAGTTACAAATCTTGTTTCCATCCTAACAATTCTTTTGATAGCGTTGTTTTTATCACCTTCCTCAGAATCATCCGCAGCCAACGGCCCCTATAATGGGAAATACTCAATATCTTACATAAGCGTTGCCGAGCATGATCTCCAGGAGAGATTCATTTTTGCCGCTGAAGGATATTCCCTTTTGCCCTCTCAAAAAATCGAAAAGGTCGATGGTATTTCATACTCCGAAAAGTACAACACACTTACCTTGAAAAATGCCGATCATTTTAATCTTTATATCAATGATATGGGTGACGACTTTAAGATCAAACTCGTCGGAGAAAACAAGCTTTATTCTTTAAACGGCAATACATATTCACAGGGTCTCAGTATAAAATTTATAGGAGACGGTACTCTCACATTTGACGCATATATGGCACCCGCCATTGTAATTGATGCTAATAAAACGTCTTCTACTGTCTCCTTTACAGATACGGTGACTGTAAAATTTAATGAATCCAATGACTTTGTGGAAGCGATCCACATAAAGGGATCAACTGCACAAAATCCAATTGTGATCGACAAAAGCTTAAAAGCACTCGGTTCCGTAAAAAAAATGTCAGATCCCTATTATGAGTACTCATCCATTACCCACGGCATGTCATATTACCTTAAAAAAGGCAAAGATACATATCTCATCAGTCGCATATATGACCCAACAGATACTATATATAAATACAATCTTTATGACATAAAAGGTAAAGATCTCGGGACTTATACCTATGATGAATTAATGGATGAGGGCTACACTTTCATGCCCAACTCAAGAAAAACAAATATGTTCTATTTAGGATTTTTCAACGGATGTGAAATCTCTCCCGATGTCAAAGAAAAAATTGCAGCGCCTAAAGTCTCTGTCAAAGCTTCCGGTGCAACCGCGAAGATAAAAGTCAAAAAAACAACCGGAGCCGATGGATATGATGTCAGCTACATAAGATTAAACGAAAAAGAATTAAAGAGTCTCGATGTTACACCTTCCGGTCTTAAAGATTTTAAAAAATCCGGAAGCAAAAAGCAGACCCTAAAACTCAACGACTTACCTCTCGGAGAATACGTTGCGACAGTAACACCTTACAAAACAGTTAATGGTGAAAAAGTATACGGTGCAGAGAGCAAAGCTCTTTACTTCACGATCAAATGATACTGAAAAAAATATACTCAAAAAGGAGTTTCGGTCCTCATGACTGAAACTCCTTTATTGATAATTCATTTTCTTTAGGACTATAACGCGGGAATCCCCGGTAATTCAATTGCCGAGTAGCTCACTTCAAATTCGTCTTCGGGTAAAAGAGATGTTTTTACCTGCCTTAGAACTACCCATTATAACCCGACAGATTTCAAACCGTTTTATACTTCAAAATCCATACATACCCGGCTTGCAGTAAAGGGTCTTACTTTTGTATTGGCTACTTCAACATGCGCCGGATGAACGGAATACTCCTTAAGTGATGCCTCGTCCTTAAAGGTCGAGTCGAGCATCAGGTCACAATTTGAAGATCCGAGCGGATTAATGTTGACTCTTATGTCGATCAACCCGGGAATCTTGCCTTTAAGCCCCTCAAGTCCTTCTTTTATTCCGTTTCTGATCACATCCATCTCTGCTCCGGAATACTCTTCCTTTAAAGTCCATAAAATCACATGTTTAACCATTTTTCCCTCCCACAGCAATTGTTTCCACTGTATTTATATGAGGCTATACCTGCCTCTCAGTAAAAGAGCCTCTCTAAGTATATTAGCACAAATTTCATCTCGTGACACAAATTTTTTTACTTCATCTTCAAGCGCGGTTGTGAACGACTCAGCAATTGAATAACAAAAGATGCCCGCTTATAGTCTAAACACACAAAAAGATTCCCGGGCTGAAATCCCCCTTCAAGCAGCAGTTCTCACACACAAAAAGATTCCCGGGCTGAAATCCCCCGGGAATCTCTCAATAAGATCACCTTATGTAGGTTTACCTTCAACGGCCTTACCCTTCAATGGCAATAAACTTCTTTTCAGGCACTTTCGCGGGCTCCTCCTTAGGCACATGGAGTTTGAGCACTCCGTCCTCGAATTTGGCCTTGATATTCTCTTCTGTAACGTTATCACCGACAAAGAAGCTTCTTTCCATTGATCCAGCGTAACGCTCCTGACGGATGATCTTTCCCTTTTTGTCTTTCTTATCATTATCAAGAGCCTTCGCTGCGCTTACTGAAAGGTAACCGTTCTCAAGTGAAAGCTTGATCTCGTCTTTCTTAAATCCGGGCAGATCAATGTCAACCTCGTAACCATCCTCAGTTTCCTGAACATCGGTCTTCATTACATGTGATGCATGCTTACCGTAAAGCTTGCGGTCAACATCCGGCAATTCAAACTTCGGGAAATCCATCCAATCATCCAATAAATTCTCTCCAAAAATACTAGGCAGTAACATAAGTCATTCCTCCTTCTCAAGAAAAATATATTTTTAATAAGTTTCAAGATCAAGGGAATCGCGTTTGGTTTCTATATCGGAATCAACTCTTTTCCTTTGTTCTGACTATGTTATACACCTTTTTGTTAGCACTGTCAAGAGGTGAGTGCTAATTTTGTGTGAACAATTTGTGAATTTGTGTTTTACCGCCAAATTTTTCTATGTATCTGCACTTTGTGAATTTGTATTTCGTCACCGAACTTTTTCAGTATATCTGCAATTCGGATAACCCGTACAACCCCAGAAATCCCCGAATTTTCCGCTTCTCAGCTTTAAAACACTTCCGCAGACGGGACATCTTTTAATGTTTGATTCAGGCCTTACACTCTTCTCCATCTCTTTTCTGAGTTTTTCAAACACCATCTGATTCATTCGACAATCATTGAGAGCCCTGTGTGCACCTTCGGTACTGATCGCGAAATGATTTGCCAAGTCTGACAGCGTGTGATGCCTCATTCCCGGCAGGCAGTTTCTTGCGATCATAAGGGTATCTATATAATCGTTGCCGACCATTTGACCGAAGAACCTCATTGAATCTCTGTAGATAAACTTCATGTCGAACGAGTGAATATTGTGTCCGACGAGCACCATGTCCCCTATGAAATCGAGGAATTGCTGCAACGCAAATTCAAATGTCGGAGCACTCATGACCATCTCATCGGTTATTTTATTCACCGCAGTTGCTTGTTCGGGTATGTGCATCATCGGATTAACAAGCGTAGTAAACTCATCAACCGGCACACTGTTTTTTACCTTGATCGCGGATATTTCCACGACCTGATCCTTAACGTAAGATATTCCTGTGGTCTCAAGGTCAAAAACCACATAGTCCGGGACATACTTCCGCAGAAGATTTCCCATTTCGCTGGATAACATTCTTAATCCCCCTTTCAGGATTCTTTTCTATTCCGGACATTTGTCCTTCCCAACCTCTTTTCGATTTTCAAATCGCTCCCATTATCCTTCGAGTACCTTACTTTTCACAACTATCGGTTTATCTCAACCCGCTCAAACCTGACTTTTTTGCTTACGCCCGATTTCTTTATAAGCTTTACTATGCGCTCATAGTCTTCTTTTGAAGCCTTTATCCTGAACAGCGCGTTTTTCTTGATCCCCTTGAATGCATTCTTTCCGATTTTTTCAACGGAATCACGCATTGTGATAAGTTCCAGATCTTTGAAATTCTTAAACGCACCGGCTCCGATCTTTTCTATGTTTGTCCCGAGACTTATGTATTTATTGCCCGCCTTCTCCTTGACATCGCTTCTTTTTATGATTGTTTTTTTATCGGGAATGTCCATATTTACGGCAAAGAAATACCATCTGTCATCCGCTCCGGTGATCGCGATCTTTCCCCCGCCGTTTTTTTGAAACGCATATGTGGTCCCGCCGCCTTGCACATCATAAACATTTGCTGTCTTAAGAGCTTCTGTCAGCTTTGGATTGTGACAATCAAAATCAAGATCTGGTATTTCTCCGTACTGCTCCGCATCACGCAGGAAGCTTTCATAATTCACCCTGTGCGCTTCTGTATCCGCCTTCGAGGAAAACCTATAAATCCCTTCATCGTCGCCGACTATAAGCGCCGCCATAAATTGGGCCATCCATGAGTCTATATCTTCACCTGTTTTTTCAACAAGAAATTTACTTAACGTGTCACCGATCATTGCCTTCTTAGGATCTGCATTCGCTAAGTATTCGGTCCATAAACGACCGTTCACCTCTCCGGTTGTCTGATATTCGATATACCTGAGGAAGTAATGCCCCAATGAATATACTGACGGGGTATAATTCACATAGCTGCCAAGTCCGTAATAATCCCACAATATCCCGGGTATAACACCCATTACCGTATTTGTTTTACTGATGTTGGCGCTGTATACACGGTTCAATGCTTCCGTTCCGTCAAACAACGAAGCTGCGTACTGGGCGAATGCTTCAGCAAGCCATATGCTTGACTGGGTTGATCCGTAATCCTGCATTTTTCCAAACAGTACGCAATGGTTAAACTCATGAAAGATCGTATCCCTAATATTCAATACATCGCCGATTATTCCGTGTTTTTCTTTATCATACCTATCAGAAAGGCAATTAACGTTTATTCTTAAACAATCCAATTGCTGTCTGGCAACATCATCGTCCAGATAAGCTCCGGCCAATTTCGGTGATATAACGTCCAGATCAAGGACAACACATGCCAACCTACCGTCACGGTCACATTTCATGTCAAGTGTATGAGGGTCGCCGAACACATCGGGTTCAAGAGTATTAGCGTCATGTACGCTTTCTGTGATATAATCGATTTCCTCCTGTGTCATCTTTACAGCGCCCACATAATCATTTATATCAAAACCGGTTCGAGTCGAACAAGCATGACCCGTGTAAGCCCAGAGAGTCATCTGATCGGTAATTTTGATACACTCGATCTCCAGGAAATCGCAGCACGGATGAACTGCACCGTTTTTATCTTTTTCACAAAAATATGAATAAACCGTTTTTCCGTCCCTTGTACCAACACAAGAATCGGAAATAAAGAATTTTCTGTTTCCTTTTTCATCGAAAAGCTCGGCGGGTAACAAGGCTTTATCAACGTAATAAATTTTGTCTCTGTCGGGGTCATCGATGCGATAACACATATAGAAAAGCTTCTGTCCGACGGTATACTTATCGGTGATCTCATAATCATCGTTCTTTAATGCAACTACACTGTCGGGTACTTTGTATTTTCTGTTGTTAAACTCAGGTCTTGTACTGATTCCCTCCGGCGCATCATCTCCCCAAATGATCTTTCCGAATGAGCCGCTGTTAATTTTCACATCTTCATTTTCTTCGTATGAAGCCATATCAACGGCTATGAGCACATTACCCTCGCCGTAGAAATCCTGCGCAGAAACGGCCGTTCCCGTCCCCATCAGCAGGAATAATGTCATTGCACAAATAAATTTGATCGTTTTTTTCATTTTTTTCGCTCCCTTTCTATTCTCTTCCTGACTCTCATCCCCTCTGCCGCGGTTGATCCTCACCGGCTCTCGTCACTCTGCCGCAGCCACAACGAAGTTATTATAGCCCAAAATATGCCTTTAATAAATACATAAAGTATTATTTTTACTGTAAACCGACCGATCCCGGTGACCTTAATGCTTTTTCCGTAAACGCCTATTCCCTCGTAATTGTACTCACTCGTCTAATCTGCTATAATTCATCACAAGATCAATTAAAAAAGTGTTAAGTATAAGTGGTGCAAGCATGAAAATAACTGACAGATTATATAATAAAAAAGTACTTATCTGGGGATACGGACGCGAGGGAAAATCCTCGAAAAACTTTATCGATGCGCATTGCGAGGTCATGAGCGTTGAGATTTTTGACGGGCCCGAAGCCGAAATCGATTTTTCAAAGTATGACATCATCCTCAAAAGCCCCGGTATCAAGACGGATCTTAAACTTCCTTCGATCACATCGCAGACCGAGCTTTTTCTTGAAGAGTTCGGCTCTCAGACGATCGGTATCACCGGTACGAAGGGAAAAAGCACCACTTCAAGCCTTTTCTACAAGGTTCTTTCCGACTGCAGAGGCGACGTTATCCTTGCCGGTAACATCGGTTTTCCGTGCCTTGATTTCTATGATTCTATCGGTCCCGAGACCCTGATAGTTTTCGAAATGTCATGCCATCAGCTCAAACAATGCAGGTTTTCACCTCATATAGCCGTATTTCTGAATCTTTACGAAGACCATCTCGATTATTACGGCAACATGGATGCGTATTTCAAGGCTAAAACCGGGATCACGGTCAACCAGGGAACAGATGATTTCCTTTTTGTCGGCCCGAACGTTCCCCAGCTTGATACTCGGGCAAACGTCACCGTGATGCCTGCGATTCCATCCACCACCTATGATATTCCGCTTCTCGGCGCTCATAATCAGTTTAACGCCCATGTAGTCTTCACTGTTTGTTCCTCTCTTTTAGGACTTCCCGAGGCTGACATCCGCGAAAGCATGAAGAGCTTCCACGGACTTGCCCACAGGCTGGAACTTGTCGCTACGGTGAACGGCGTAAGCTATTACGACGATTCGATATCCACGATCCCACAGGCTACCATCAGGGCGATTGAGAGCGTTCCGAATCCCAAGACTGTCATCATAGGCGGAATGGACAGAAATATCGATTACAGGATCCTTATCGATTTCATCCGCAATGCGGACGGGCTCGAGTTTATTCTGTGTTACGCTTCGGGTAAAAGGATCTATGCGGAGATTTCCGACCTTAAATACTGCCGCTACGTTGAAGATCTTCGCGCTGCAACAGAACTTGCCGGGGAGCTCACTCCTTCGGGCTATTCGTGTATCCTCTCCCCCGCAGCCGCTTCTTACGGCTATTTCAAGAATTTTGAGGAACGCGGCGACGCCTTTAAAGCACTTGTGCTTGAGCAGGGAGGGAATTCCTCGCTGTCCTCAAAGTCTCAGCACACGGACAACTCATCTCTGTCCTCAGAGACTCAGCCCTCAGACTGCGCACCTATGTCTTCAAAGTCTCAGCCCGCAGACAGTACATCCCTTGTTTTCACGGGAGATATCGGATTTGACAAATATATGGACGGACGATGGAAGGACGAAAAGCTTCTCTCCTCAGAGATCAGAGCCTTTCTTCGTAGCGCCGATAACATAATAGCCAACGTCGAAGGACCTTTAGGGCATCCGGGTCAATTCTCCGCAACGTCGGGAACCGAGCAACTGAAGCACACCATGAGTGAAGAAGTGGCTGATTTTCTTGACAGCATAGGCGTTGATATATGGAACCTTTGCAACAATCATATCATGGATGCGGGGCCCGAAGGCCTTGAGAACACACTCAGGATCGCCCGTGAACACGGCGTGCGGACCATAGGCGTTGGGATGAACATAACAGACGCGAAGGAGCCTGTGATAATTAGAAAGGCCGGCGGGATCGGAATGATCGGCGTCGGATACCAAAGAGCCTGCCGCGCTGCTTCCGACACAAAGGGCGGCTGTTTTCCATGGAACGATATGACGGCCATATCCGAGCAGATCTCAAAGATCAAAAAAGAATGCAGATGGTGCGTGATCGTCAGCCACGCCGGTGAAGAGTTTACGGCACTGCCCTCACCTTATACGCGTGAGAGGTATCTCGAGTATCTCCGCATGGGCGCCGATGTTGTCGTCTGCCATCACCCGCATGTTCCGATGAACTATGAGCTCGTCGGTGACAAAGCGATCTTCTATTCGCTCGGGAATTTTATTTTTGATACCGATTATCAAAGATCGCAGTTCAATACCGAGAAAGGTATTCTGCTTAAGCTGATGTTTACCGAGGACAGTTTTACATTTGAGGCCATGGGTCTAAGGATCGTCCGCGGTCCGGAAACTATCGAGAAGGCCACTCTTCCGGACATTTTTGAGGATATACGTGAGGACGAATTTAAGCTTCTGTCTCCGCTTTCCGTCAAGATGTTCATAGCCGCTACAAAGAGGCAGCTCAGGTACCTGAAACCCGATGAATTCAAAGATGCCACGGAAGAAAAATGGATGAGCAACTTCACGGAGCCGCTCCGCAGCGGACGCGTTCCGGGCGAAACACTTGATCTTCCGATCCTTCTTCCGATTGCCGCCGAAGCTGAAAAAGGTGACTGGAAAAAGAGCAAGCATAAAAAAGTAGTCGATTATATCCTCGCGCAGATGTGAACGTTCGAGGTATAAAAATGTGTCTTTCATCCCACACGCAAACGTTAGGGACTGTCGACACGAACTTATAACCGTCTCTTGATTTCGGTAACGGTGTCTTCTATAGATGCGCCGTTTTCACCGACTGTGATATCGGCATATTTTTCATACAGCACCGAGCGCGCTTTGTACATTCCCTCGAGAGTCTCTCCGGGTTTAATGACTATGCCGCGCTCTTTGAAGTTTCCGAGCCTTCTTTTAAGTTCCCGAAGTCCGACCTTAAGATAAACAACGACTGCGTCCTTTTTCAGATGCTCCATCGCCGCTTCACTGTATACGGCGCTTCCTCCCGTAGAAATAACCGTATTTGAAACTTCGGTGGCAAGGATCGCCTCTTCTTCACATTTCATAAAAGCATCAATACCTTTTTTATCGATTATCATACTAAGCTTCGTGCCTTCTCTGTGCTGGATAACGATGTCTGTGTCAATAAAATTCATACCGAGTACCTTTGCGAGAATAACACCGACGGTACTTTTCCCCGATGCCGGCATTCCGATCAAAATAACATTTCCTTTTTTCATTATCAATCTGTCTCCTGTATAAAATCTGCTTCTCTTCTGTACAATATCTGCATCTGTATCCGCCGAAAGATTTCTGTCAATTGTTTTGCTGTTTATATTCGGGGATAACACCATTCATAAGATTTGCGATCCTCTCACCCGCTTCTTTTAATGAAGTGCCTGAGAGTCCTCCGTTTAGATTTATATCGATCGGCATCACAACGAACTGTGAACCGTCTTTTGGCATAACTTTACATGGAATATAGGATACATCGCTCATCTTTAGGGTAACCTTTTTCTTTCCGACTTTTTTGCTTATCTCAACTCTGAGAATCACTGTATCATTGTTTATATCCCTCGCCATGCTCGAGACGAAATTTCCAATTGAGTACATACAAAGCACCTTACGCTTATCCGACGTTTTTATATATTCACAGGGTTGAAGGCAATGCGGATGAGAGCCGATGATAAGATCCGCACCGGCTTCCGCCACATATTTACTGTCTCTTAATTGTGTTCCGTTGATCTCCTCAACATTTTCCGAACCGTAATGAAGATAAACCACCACAAAATCGGCTCCGTTTTCTTTTGCATCAGAGATGTCCTTTTTTACCGTTTCTTGCGAAAACTGATGAACCGTCTTATTCAGCTCCGTCAATGTCAATTTGGAACGTTGATTGATAAGATGTGTATATGACAGAACCGCGATCCTGATGCCGTTGACATCAAATATAGAGAATCGTTCGCCCGTCGCGCTTCCATCGGTATCGTAGTGCGTTCCGACATTGGCGAATCCCGCATCATCCAGGTTTTTCTTTGTTTCTATGATACCCTCGAGCCCCCAATCACAAGTATGATTGTTTGCCGTAGCAAACATATCAAATCCGGCCTTTTTCAGCGCACTAAGGTAAGCCTTGGGGCCGTTGCACTGAGGCTGTCCGTTTTCCTCAACCTGAAATCTTGTAAGTGGATTAGATTCCGATATAAGCGTTTCCAGATTTGCACAAACGAGATCCGATGATTTAAAGATCGGGGCTACATACTTAAATGAAGGGAAAAAATCATACCTTCCTTTCTTTCCTGCATCGTACTGTTGGCCTTTGAGGCACATGAGATCGCCCGTAAACATACAAACAGCGGTCTTCTTTCCGTATGTTTCGCTTTGACCTTCCCGGGCTTGAAGCTCCTTCTTATCGTCTTTTTTCTTGGAATTCTTCCCTTTTGTACTCTTCAGATACCATACCCCGTCTTCCCGTCTTTCGTATCTCGGGAGTTTCGGCATTTTCGCAGAGGCATAAGAAATACTCGCACCCCCATCGCACATAAGCGTTGAAAGAACGATCGTAATGATCCCGATGATTGCAGCCTTTATTTTTTTCATTATCACCCTGTCCCTTGTAGAAAACCTGCTACGGAACATTATATTTCATTTTTTTCATAAAAGGAACCCTCGACCGTACCGTCACCCAAAAAAGTCAGACCATAATTCTGACTTTGAGTGGTCAGCTCAGACGAGGATTCCTTTTATTACTCATCCTTCAATCGGATCATCTGCCGACTTATTACTCATCGTAATGAATTCGGGAACATGAGGATTCGTTGTATTCGATGTCTTCGAAGTGTTAGTTCCAACCTTTTCAAGTTTATAGTATATTGTGCCGTTTGAAGCTGCACCGGGATTAATGAGCTCCTGTTCCGAACCGTTATAAACAAGGCTGTCTTTTCTGCTCGGAGCCTGATATTCCGGAGTTCCGTTTACAATCTTGATCGTATATTTCGCTGTTTTTTCTACATACTCATCATTGGCTGCAGCTGTTGCTTTAATTGTTGCTGTTCCGGTTTTTTTAATTGTAAGTGCGCCCGTAGAAGCGTTCACGCCGTGCTTATCTCAGTTAAGCCCGGGCATTGTCCCAATGGGCCATCCCTCCGATTTCAGTCTCTTCCGGCGTTCGCGGTAATCGGGCATCACCTTCCCGACCTCGTCCCAGAAGGCTTTCGAATGATTCATATGTTTACGGTGACACAGCTCATGCACCACCACATAATCGATAAGCTCCGACGTTTTCAGCATCAAAAGACAGTTGAAATTCAAATTGCCCTTGGCGCTGCAACTTCCCCACAGCGTCTTCTGCTTCCTGATAGTGATCCGTCCGTAGCTGACGCCTATGATCCCCGCATAGTATCTCACACGCTCCGGTATATACGTTGCAGCCTTTTTTGCAAGCTCACGTATCTCCTCATCGCTTAAAGGCGCAACGCCCGATTTCTCAAGCTGCGCCTTTCTTTGTTTCATCTTTTCGATATGCTTGTTGATCCAGCCTTCTTTTGCCGCAACAATCCGCTCTATTTCCCTCACGGTAGCTCTGCGCGGTGCCCTGACAACTATCGTCGCATCAGGCTTCACTTCAATCGCGATAGTTCGCCTGCTCGACCTTATCAATGTATATTCCATCTTCTAATGGAATCCTCCTTAAGAATCATCTACTCGCCAACCATACAATCAAGACGATCGCGATCACTACAAACAAAAAGAACCCTATGGCATGTCCATGCCCTCTCGTCCGAGTCGATCTGTCATCTTTATCGAGGTTCTCGTAGAAGTAATAATCCTCATCATCTCTCTCATCGAAATCATTTTGATCATCTGATGTCATACCGGCTCCTCCCACTACTGTTTCTTTATGAACTGCATATTTATATCTCTGATTTCCTTTTTTACTCCCATTTTTTCCATACATCCGGCTGATATCCGATAGTAGACTGTTTTCCGTTTCGAACTACAGGAGTTTTAATAACCTGCGGATTTTCAAGTATTTTTTCAAGCTTATCTTCTTCGGCAATATACTTTATTAGGGTAAGTGTGTCCCGATCCTTACAATTTGCATCAATCAGGTTCTCCATCCCGCCATTAGCCTGTGCAACGGTAGTGAACTCACCTTTACTCATACCCTTCTCTTTCATATCGACGAACTGATACTTAATCCCGCGCTCCTTAAAGAAGCGCTCGGCTTTCTTGGTATCGTTACACTTCTTTGTTCCGAATATTTGAATGTTCATGGTGTTCCCTTTCTGTTCAAATGATAATCCCATCAAGGTGATCACATTCATGCTGGATTATCTGCGCCATACCGCCCGTGAAGTAATCGGTACGTTCCGAGAACTTATCGTCAAGCTGCATAAGCTCAATCTTGATACCGCCAAACTCAAATATATTCGTATCATCGGTCATCTGCGCAAGACGATTATCTTTATCTACCTTGAAAAAGTGTTTTGTTATCAGAACTCCTGCAATTACGACTCCGATAATCCCCCCTGCGATAATAAGCTTTGTACTTGTTTTCATAGAATCATCTCCAAATACAACCGTTATTTATCAATTTACCAAATAAGCGTTAAAAGCAACAGTTCTTGATTGTTTTTCCTTTAAGCGAAATTGAAAAGATTCAAAGGGAATGTATGTGAGATTTTCGTACTTCTGTCCGAGCACATTCTCACACAATCTCTATCTGACAAGACGCCATTGCCTTAAGCGCCGTCTCATGGCTTTCCGGAGTCACTCCTGCGCAAAGATCCCTGAGCACCCTTACCGGAGTTTCCGGTGAAAACGCCTTTGCAAGAAGGGCATTGCTTATTACGCAGATATCCGTGCATACACCGCAGAACTCGACCGAATCGTACTTATTACGTGCAATGAGCTCTCCAAGGGCGACACTTCCGAATGTCCCCTTTTCTATCTTCCCGGAAACGACCTCCTCAATCTTCGGATCAAGCTTCCATCCGTCGGTAGGCTTGATACAGTGAGGAACAGGCAGCTTCCTGCCTTCCTGTGTATTCATATAGTTTTCTGCATGGGTGTCCATCGTAGCGATGACCGTACCATCAAACCCCTTCGCATAGGCTGCAATGCCGTCGACTATAGCAGCTGCTTCTTTCGTCCCGAGGCTGCCGTCTCCGATAAAATCATTTTGCATGTCTACAATGACCAATAATTTATTCATTTTTAAGCGCACTCTCCCAGTCTTCTTCTTTAAAACCTGTCAAAACCTTATCGCCTGTGATCAATAAAGGCCTCTTTACGAGCATACCGTCCGAAGCCAATAGTCCGAACATCTCATCTTCACTCATATCCGGAAGCTTTTTGGAGAGCTCGAGTTCGCGATAAATCTGCCCGCTCGTATTGAAAAACCTTCTGAGCGGCAGACCGCTCTTTTTGTGAAGCCCTCTCAGCGTCTTTTCATCCGGATGATCTCCCTTAATGTCTATAAGCTCATACTTCACTTTCCTGTCATCCAGCCATTTCAATGCTTTCTTGCAGGTAGTACATTTTGAGTAGCAGTACACTTTGATCATTTTTCTCCTCCTTTTTGTGCTTGTCACACCTTCAGTCCCTTCAGATACTCCTTTTTTTGTGACGTGATGCGGTAACCCTCTGCCGCAATTATCTTCAGCCAAGTGACATCATCGTCACCCGACTTTATCCTTAGAACGCTATATGGTTTAAAACCCTCATCTCGTAAAACAGCATTTTGTATTTCTTATCCCCACTGAACGGCCACACCTCAATAAACGAATCCTCGAGCCGAAGATCATTGTTTTTTATTCTGGAATTAAGGTCATGGTTGCACTGAACGGCACCCTGGATCGTGCTTTCCGGTCCGAAGGTCATATCGTACATTTCATACCCGACAAAAAGCTTTTCTTTCGTGATTGCGATAAGGGCTTCATTGACCCTGGGGATCAGCGTGTTGTTCAGCTTCACCAGACTCTCCACGACACAGTTATCTGTTATCCCTCCGATTATCGAAAGATATTCCCATATATGCGCCAGTAACCCGACGATCTGACTGTGGAGCCCGACCGCTATCGTGCAATCGAACTTCGTGCTTGCGACACGCACATCCCGCCCGCCGGCAATGTCAATAATTTCCATCATATGTTTTACAATGCCCTGAACGTCAGCCTTTTTGTTTGACATGACCGATCCGTCCAGACATTTGCCGATCAGCCCGATATACTCATTCTTCGAAATGCCGAAAAGATCGCACCGGTTTACCGAAACGCCTTTTGCTCCCTCAATGCCGTATCTTTTGAGTGCCTGCTTCATTGCATTAACGTCTATGTCAAAAAGTGCAACATTCCCCGAATGCTCGTATACTCTCGCAAGGTCAACATCATTTGATTCTCCGACGCCTATGACGGCAACCGACATGCCCGGCTCGGTAAATCCGATGATCCTGTCCGTAACCAGCCTTCGGTAGTCAGCCCATTCCTCATGGGCGTTGGGAATGTAATATGAATTCAATATGTTGTTGTATAACTCTTCCGCTCTCATCAGTTTTCACCGCGATTCGCTTATTTTTTCAAAAATTTTGTGATATGCCGTATCCGGCTTGTAAGCGATTGCCTTCGAATAGCCGTTCTTCACTATGATCCCGTTGAGCATCTTGTCGCCGACTTCGCCGACATTCCACGCATCCGTGGGTTTCTCTGTCCACACATATCTGAGAAGCCTGTCGTACTTATCGGTCTCCGAAACATCCTTTTGAAGCCAGACTTCTTCGACATCCTCAAGCAGATCTTTGACAAACTCGCTCGCCTGCTTACCCTCTTCCGTATTCTCTTTTCCTACCTGCGCAAGCATGTCTTCGGGGATGGCCGACTCGGCTGTATTGATCCCGATCAGACGGACTCTCTTCTTTTCCCCGTCAACCTTAACGATTATGGTATCTCCGTCAACAACTCTCACAAGCTCCGCCTTCTGAAGCACCGGCTGTTGTGCTGTCTCCTGCCGGTCCTCCGGCTGCTGTGCTGTCTCCTGCCGGTCCTTCGGCTGCTGTGCTGTCTCCTTCTGCCCCTCCGCCGGCTGCGCTTCCTCATCCTGCGATATGAGTGTTTCCATGATCGACTCCGCAACATCTTCGGCTGATCGACAGCCCGTCAATATCGCGCAGCAAAGCATCAGGCAAAAGATTACGGAACCTATTTTTCTTCTCATATTAATACCCTTCATTTTTTCTCCCGTATCACTCTCGTATCTCCTCTATATTTTGAACCAAACAAAAATGTTTTTCAAGTCTCACTAACAGCCCTTTTTCGCTCTGTCGTTTTCTGCCCATAAAACGTAAAAACACTGCAGGCTACGCAATGCATGCAGTGTTTTATAACGATTCTACTCTTCCCTATTATACCGGTAACTATTTCAACATTCTTATTAAACCATTACCACCCATGGTAAAGTCAAGACCTATTTGATAATTTTTTTTTGTCGCTCTATATCAAATGTCAATCCCGGGGGATGATTGCAGAACATAAACCCATTTGCTACAATGATATGTATGTTTATTATATGTAGGAGGAGACGGCATGACACCCAATAAATATATGCGGGAAAATTTCAGAGAAGTCAGCCACACCACAGTAAACCCCGAAGGTCCCGGAGTGGTTCGCATCCATCTTATCCCGCCCAAAGTCGGGAACGGTAAGCCCGACTCAAGCATTGCCATCATCAATGGTCAGGACATAATTCCCGTCAACTATTCTTGGGCAATTCTGCTCAATGAATTCATAAAAGAAGTCAACAAATATCATGGCCGCGAGGTGAGCGACGAGGACATCGAAAACATCCTCGAAAACACTGCCTCCGCCGTCAAAAAGGTTTTCCCGTTTACTTCCAAGAAGCGCTTCAGGGAAGACATCAAAACAATGATGGAGACCTTCAAGCAGGTAGCTTACGGTGAAGAGGTTACAACAGACATCGGCTATATGAATATCGGCGACTATGCCGACTGTATGACGGCGCCGCACCGAATGGACCTCATGGTCAGTGCGATGGAGAAAAACGACCGCTGGAACTGTAACCTACGCTGCATCCATTGTTACGCTGCCGGCCAGACCCGGTCGAACGAACCCGAGCTTTCAACACAGCAGTGGAAAGACGTGCTTGACAAGCTTCGCGGTATAGGCGTTTCACAGGTAACCTTCACAGGCGGCGAACCCACGATGCGAGTCGATCTTTTCGAGCTCATCGCCTATGCCAAGTGGTTCGTCTCCCGCCTTAATACAAACGGCATCAAGCTTACACCCGAATACTGCCAAAAACTCCGCGATAGCGAGATTGACAGCGTTCAGATCACCTTTTATTCCCATAACAGGGATGTTCACAACAAGCTCGTCGGAGCCGATCACTTCAACGACACTGTTGCCGGCATCGAGAACGCGCTGAATGCCGGTCTGAGCCTCAGCATCAACACTCCGCTCTGCACGTTGAACCGCGACTATGTCGACACTCTCCGTTTTCTCAAGGAGAAAGGCGTCAACTACGTCACATGCTCCGGGCTCATCACGACCGGCAACGCGCTCAAGGATGAATCAGAGAAGCTGCAGCTCACAACCCGCGAGATCAGCGATATCCTTGCGGCTGCCGCCGATTACGCCTATGCGAACGGAATGGAGATCTCCTTCACTTCCCCCGGCTGGATCGACAATTCTTTCTTTGAAGAACACGCTCTTTCCACTCCGAACTGCGGAGCATGCCTAAGCAACATGGCGATCACTCCCGGAGGTAACGTCGTGCCTTGCCAGAGCTGGCTTTCGGGAAAGCCTCTCGGCAACTTTCTCACAGACGACTGGACCGCGATCTGGAACAGTGAGGCCTGCAAAAAGCGTAGGGATTTTTCGGCCCTGATGCTCGGACAGTGCCCGCTCAGGAGGTGACTGCATGAACAGAGTTCATTCACAAACTACAAATATGAGGCATACAGTAATGCGTAACTTATCGTTTCACGGGCTGATGTCCGTAATCATCGCAGCGCTCATTGCAGCTTTTACCCTGCTTTTCCCCACCGGAGACGCACATGCGTCCTCTCCGACCGACGAGATCCTGAACTACACGATCAACGTGGACGTAAACGACGACGCGACCTTAAAGATGGTCTACCACCTCGAGTGGAAGGTGCTCGATGACTCTATCGGGAAGGTCGAGTGGGTGGATATAGGCGTTCCGAATTCAAACGTTATTTCCGCCAATCCGCTTGGCAGCAATATCACCTCTCTCACCCCCACCTCAAAAGGTGCAGGCAATTCGGTCGTTTCGGTATATTTTAACAAAGAATACGCTGAGGGCGAGATCATACCGATCGATTTTGAGATCACTCAGGACTACATGTACGAAATGAACATCCTCAAGGAAGGTGAGAGCGTCTTTTACTTCACTCCCGGATGGTTCAACGAGATCGCGGTCGACAAGATCACGATCAGCTGGAACGCGGACAAGGTACTCTCTCAAAGCCACGGTGCGACCGTATCTGACGGCCGCCTGATCTGGGAAGGCTCTCTTGCC
>JAILPE010000078.1 GCA_024699645.1 Lachnospiraceae bacterium | reverse complement strand
GTGGAAAAACAGAAATCTATAGTGGATACCGTTACCGACAAGTATAATGTCAGCGGTATCGTCGGAAGCGGTGCGTCCAAGGAAACGCTTTATAAGGCCGGCGCAGATACCGCAGATGTCCTTATTGCGCTCACTCCCGTTGATGAGGTCAATATCCTCAGCTGTATGCAGGCAAAGGCAATCGGAACTTTAAGGACATGCACAAGAGTGTTCCAGCCTGATTTCGCGGCTGAGAGAAAGCAGCTTGAAACAGATCAGGGAATCGATTATGTATTCAATCCCAAGTATGATGTATCCGAAGAGGCGGCGATCAGCATCGGACTGCCCGGTATCGTTAAGCCCGAAGGTGTTTTCGGGAACAGGATGCAGATGGTTTCCGTTACGATAAAGGACGACTCACCGATCGTCGGCAAAACGCTGTTTGAAATTAAAAAGGAGCTTAATTCCGAGCTTTTGATCTGTACGGTGCTCCGTGATGGAAAACTCATTGTCCCCGACGGAAAGTTCACGATAGAACCGGAAGATATAATCGGACTTGCCGCATGCAGGGAAAACCTTTTTGATGTACTCAATAAGATCGGTATCGTAAGGGAAAAGACAAAGAAAGTCATGATAGTCGGAGGCAGCGTTGCTGCCGAATACCTCATAGAGATGCTTCTTAAGGATAAGAAGAACATAACGCTTATAGAGTCCGATATAAATCGCTGCAGCGAACTTATGGAAAAATATCCCGATGTAAACGTTTCGTACGGTAGCGGTGAACTTGCGGATGTCCTTGAAAATGAACATATAGGTTCAATGGATGCTGTCGTTTCGTTAACCGACAATGATGAGACGAACATGGTTACGAGTATGTACGCATGGTCGAGAAATGTTCCTTCAGTCATTACGAGCGTTGACGCACCCGAGCACTTAAAGCTGCTTCACCGTGTCAATCTCGATATCACGCTTTCTTCATCGGAAATTTCGGTCTATAAACTTATAAGGTTCATACGTAATTGTGAGGTTGATTCCGAGGCGAACGAGATAGAGAAATATGCCACCGTAGCCGATAACAAGGCCGAAGTGCTTCAGTTCTCAGCCGGAGAAGGATTTAAGGGAACAGACAAAAAATTCTGCGATCCCGACTTCAAGCTTAAGAAGAACATCATAATCGCGTCGATCATACATAACGAAGAGCTTATCATACCGTGCGGGAGCAGTATGATCAAAAAGGGTGATAAGGTTATAGTCGTTGCCGAAAGAAAAGCACATATAGAGAAGCTCGAGGACATTTTGGATGATTGAAAAGCTTTTGCGAAATCTTGAATGAGGTTGACGATTATGATAAAATAATCGTGGAGTGTGTGTAGAACGAAACCCGACTGAAGTGTGTCTTTCGGGTGAAAAAAGGATGTGGATCAAACGCATCTGTCAGAGGAGTATATATGCTTAGCAGTCTACACGTTAAAAATTTTGCCCTGATCGATGAAGCAGATATTGTGTTTGAGAAGGGACTCAATATCATTACCGGAGAAACGGGAGCGGGAAAATCGATCATACTCGGAGCGATCATGACAGCACTCGGTGAACGTTCCGGAAAAGGTATCATCAAAGAAGGTGCCGAATCGGCGCTTTGCGAGTTGACATTTTCCGATGTTTCGGATGTGGCGCGCAGGATATGTGAAAACGAGCAGATAGACGTCATTGACGGTGAGGTCACTCTTTCACGAAAAGTAATGCAAAATGGTCGCAGTGTTACCAGGATCAACGGAGAAACGGTCTCGGTCGCTGTTTCGAGAGAAATCGCAGCAGTTCTTATAGACATTTACGGACAAAACGAACACCAATCACTTCAGGACAGTCGCAGCCAGCTTGCCATTCTTGACAGATTTTGCGGTCAGGATGCGACGCTGTTGTTAAAGGAATTATCCGAAAGGATATCCGCGGGGAAAAAAATCGAAGAAGACCTCGCATCTTTCCCGACGGATGATTCAGTACGGGTAAGAGAGATCGACAGACTTGAATTTGAGATAAATGAGATCGAAGAAGCGGCAGTTAAAGAAGGCGAAGAAGAGTCTCTGAAAGAACAGTTCAAAATCCTTGCGAGCGCAAAAACGATAAAAGAGAACCTGTACGGTGCCGCGGAGGCATTGAGAGGTGACTCGGGTGCATCGGACGGATCGGCTGCCGCACTTAAATTTTTGTCGCACGTCAGTGACTTGACGGAAGAAATGTCGGAGTTTTATGACAGGGCGGTGGATATCGATTCCATGATCTCGGATCTGTATTCGGATATCGAAAGGTGTGCCGATAACATCGATGATGACGAAGAAAAGCTTACTCTGATCGATGAAAGGATCGATCTCATATCACATATAAAAAGTCGTTACGGCAGAAGTGTTGAAGAGATCGAAGCTTATCTCGAAGAAGATAAGAAGACTCTTGAAAGATTGACGCAGAGCGCCGGTGAGATAAAGAGACTCAAGGCACAGTGGGAAGAAGTACATAAGGAGATAAAGGCGACCGCCGCAAAGCTTTCAAAGCTCAGACACGCGCAGGCCGGGAATCTCACGGTACTTATTTCGGAAGCACTTGAAGATTTGGGATTTAATAAGACCCTTTTTGAGATCGGACTCAAGGATTCGGATACGATCCACGAAAGGGGAGCCGACGATATAGAATTTATGATCTCATTAAATCCGGGGACGCCTCCGGCTCCGCTTGCCAAGGTGGCATCGGGTGGTGAGCTTTCAAGGATCATGCTTGCGATCAAGTCGGTCATTGCACATACCGAAGAAATCGATTCTCTTGTTTTTGATGAGATAGACACCGGTATCAGCGGAAGGACGGCTCAGAAAGTCGCCGAAAAGCTTTCGGTCATATCGGGATCGACTCAGGTCATATGTATAACGCATCTTTCGCAGATCGCGGCCATGGCCGATGAACATATACTGATCGAAAAGTCTGTGGAAGACGACAGTACCAAGGTGGATGTAACATCACTTGATGAAAACGGAATAAATAAAGAACTGACAAGGATGCTTTCGGGTACGATGATCACCCGTACCGTGGAAGAGGGTGCAAGGGAGCTTAAAGAACTGGCAGATTTAAGAAAAAAAGAGCTGAGAGGCTTTAATAAAAAATAACCCGAGATATATTGCGGTGGGGAACGCAGTTGTTTGAGGGTGTTTTACGAGGTTTATTATGAAGAATATCCTTTTTCTTGCTTCAGAATGTGTACCATTTATCAAAACAGGCGGATTGGCTGATGTTGTCGGATCACTTCCCAAGTATATCGACAAAAGCAAATATGATGTTAGGGTCATGCTCCCTAAGTATATGTGCATGAAACCCGAGTACCTGAATGCCATGAAGTATGTTACTCATTTTTACATGGAGCTTGCATGGAGAAGGCAGTACGTGGGAGTTCTCGAACTTGAATATGATGGCATAAAGTTCTATTTTATCGATAACGAGTTCTATTTCAGCGGGTACGCGCCTTACGGAAATATTTACGAAGATATAGAAAAATTTGCTTTCTTTGACAGAGCGGCCCTTTCGGCCCTTCCTTCCATAGGATTCAGGCCGGATATCATTCATTGTAACGATTGGCAGACGGGACTTGTGCCTGTTTACCTTAACGATGTTTTCCAGGCAAATGAGTTCTACCGCGGGATAAAAACGATAATGACCATCCATAATCTTAAATTTCAGGGTGTCTGGGATAAAAAGACAGTTATGGATATAACGGGACTTTCCGAGTATTATTTTACCGCGGACAAGATGGAAGCATACGGAGACGCCAACTACCTCAAGATCGGTATCGTTTATGCCGACTATGTTACAACGGTCAGCGAAACATATGCGGAAGAGATCAAGATGCCTTTTTACGGTGAAGGACTCGACGGCCTCATGCGTGCAAAGAGCAACAGACTTAGGGGTATAGTCAACGGACTCGATTACGAAGAGTATAATCCCGAGGATGACCCTTACCTTGCAAAAACCTATAATGCTATGAACTTCAGAAAAGAGAAGATCAAAAATAAAAGGGCATTTCAGGAAGAACTCGGACTTGCAAAAGACGATAAGAAATTTATGATCGGTATCTGCTCAAGACTTACGGACCAGAAAGGTCTTGACCTTGTGGATTGCGTGATCGAGCAGATCTGTGCCGAAGATACACAACTTGTTGTGCTCGGAACGGGAGAAGAAAAGTACGAAAACCTCTTCAGGCATTTTGCATGGAAGTATCCCGACAGAGTTTCGGCTAACATATTTTACTCAAACGATCGCTCGCACAGGCTTTATGCATCATGTGATGCGTTCCTTATGCCGTCGCTTTTTGAGCCGTGCGGCCTCAGCCAGCTCATGTGCCTGAGGTACGGTACCATACCGATAGTCAGGGAGACGGGCGGACTTAAGGATACGGTCATTCCGTACAATGAATTTAATAACAGCGGAACAGGTTTTTCGTTTGCCAATTATAACGCTCATGAAATGCTTGCCTGCATCCGTTATGCGAAAGATGTATTCTTCGACAGAAAACGTGAATGGAACAAGCTCATCGACAGAGCGATGGCCGAAGACTACTCGTGGAACAGCTCCTCTAAAAAATACGAGGAAGTATATGACATGTTGTTGTCATAATTTACAGCTTAAAAAAGTGGGGGGTCTCCTCTCACAGAGATAAACCGAGATATCAGACTGAATAGGAGGCGAAGTAAACGCCTCCTATCATCATAAGAAGGGGAAAACATATGGGGAAAAAACTGTCAGAATTAATTAAAGGCCTTGAGGTAAAGAGCATTTCTTCGAATGAAGATCCCGTGGTTACGTCATTGTGTTACGATACGAGAAAAGAGATCGGACAGGGATGCCTTTTTGTGTGCATAAAAGGAGCAAAAAACGACAGCCATGAATTTGCCGCAGAGGCAGCAAAAAATGGCGCGTGCGCAATAATCTCCGAGCGTGATGTCGAAGTACCGGTGGGATGCGTGGTCGTGGTAACACCCGATACAAGAAGGGCTTTAGCGCTTATATCTGCCGCTTTTTTTGATCATCCGGCCGATAAACTCACGACTATCGCGCTTACCGGAACAAAGGGAAAATCGACAACTTCGTATATGATAAGGGATATCCTCGAAAAGTCGGGACATAAATGCGGCGTTATAGGAACGATAGGGATCGCTTATGCAGACCAAAAAGTTCCTATCGGCAATTCAACACCCGAATCGTATATTATACATGAGTATTTCGCGAAAATGGTTGAAGCCGGATGCGACAGCGTGGTGATGGAGGTCTCTTCGCAGGGTCTAATGCAGAACAGGGTTTATGGGATCGATTTTGACTGTGCTGTTTTCCTTAACCTCGAGCAGGATCATATAGGCGAAGGGGAGCATTCCTGTATGGAAGAATACCTTTACTGCAAGAGCATACTCTTCAGAAGCTGCAAGCATGCATTTTTTGCAACGGGAGACAAGCATTTGGTTGATATTCTCGAAGCAGCCGATATAAAAGAGGGCACATATTCAAGAGAAAGATTCAAAAAGTGGGACGAAAAGTTTGATGTCACACTCAGATCGACTCTCACGCCGGACGATATGGAAGGCTTCTGCGTAGAGGGAGGTGCCAATATCGAGGAAGCGGAAGAAGGAAACACAGGATCGAAGTACAGTTTCGGTAAACGCACATATGCGCATGATCTCAAATTCACCAAAAAGAAGGAAAACGGATCGCTCAAGCTCGGGATCGATTTTACGATAGAACTTCGAGACGGGCATGAGGTAAGGCTTTCACTTAATGTACCGGGAAGATATAATGTTGCGAATGCCGTTGCCGCGATCGCCGTCACTTCTTACCTCGGATGCACGGAGGATGCTTTCAGGGATGCGCTCCTTTCGTTCTCTGTTTGCGGGAGACTTGAACCCGTCCATGTATCGGATGAGTTTACGCTTTATATAGATTACGCCCATAACGCAATGGCACTTGAAAACGTGTTGCTCACCCTCAGGGCATATAATCCCGGCAGACTTGTATGTTTGTTTGGATGCGGGGGTAACCGCTCCAAGGAAAGACGTTATACGATGGGTGAGGTTTCATCGCGACTTGCGGATCTGTCGGTAGTAACGTCGGACAATCCGAGATTTGAAAAGCCGTCTGATATCATAGATGATATACTCGTCGGGGTAAAGAAGGATAAAGGGGAATACATAGTTATCGAGAACAGGCGTGAAGCCATCGATTATGTGATCAAAAACGGGAAACCGGATGATATAATACTTCTTGCCGGAAAAGGCAATGAAGATTATCAGGAGATCTGCGGAAAGAAGTATCCGTTTGACGAAAGAGTTGTGATCGCAGAGCTTATGGAGGGATAACTTTTTGTATGCTGACATTATAGTTGATCTGTCGGTCAAGTCGATCGACAGACCGTACACGTACAGGATCCCCGAAGACCTTGAGAGCAGGGTTACTGCTGGTACGCCTGTTACGGTTCCCTTCGGAAAGGGAGGGAGAGTTATAAAAGGTTTCGTTATCGGCGTACATGACAAAGCGTCAATAAGCGACGACAGGATAAAAGATATTGTCCAAGTATGTGCAAAGAGTAACGAAATAGAAGAAAAAATGCTTATGCTCGCCGCCTGGATGAAGGAACAGTTCGGGTCTACGATGAATGAGGCGATAAAGTGCTGCCTGCCCGTAAAGGACAAGGTTGAAAATAAGAGTGTTTCGACGATTTCGTCTGCGGTATCGAAAGAAGAGCTTCAAAAGGCGTTTGAGGAGGCTGTCGCCAAAAAGCGTACGGCAAGGGCACGTCTATATGAGGCACTGATCGGGAAAGGTGAGATCGGGCGCACATATGCGTTAAAAGAACTGAAGGTAACGGCCGCGATCCTCAGAGATGAAGAAGAAAAGGGCATGATCAGGGTGACGACGGTTGATGAGATCAGAGGACCCTATAAAGATATTACGGAGAGAGATCTTCCGCCGCAGCTGACACCCGGACAAAAGGAGATAACGGAAAGCATAAAGCGGGATCTGTACGAAGGGATTAGAAGCGATTACCTGATATTCGGTGAGACAGGAAGCGGAAAAACCGAAATATATATGGATATAATCAGTGAGTGCATCGCTTCGGGAAAGCAGGCTATAATGCTTATACCCGAAATATCGCTCACTTATCAGACTGTGAGCAGGTTTATCAGAAGATTCGGTGCAAGGGTCAGCATCATGAACTCAAGGCTTTCACAGGGAGAACGATTTGATCAGTATATGAGGGCAAAGAACGGAGAAGCCGACATCATGATCGGCCCGCGCTCGGCACTCTTTGCGCCTTTTGAAAGACTGGGACTCATCGTTATCGACGAGGAGCATGAAAACAGCTACAGAAGTGAGTCTTCGCCCGCTTATCATGCGCGTGAGGTGGCGTTAAAGCGGGCATCGATAGAGGGAGCGAGCGTTATACTCGGAAGTGCGACTCCGTCTCTTGAGAGCTATTCAATGGCCAAAGCCGGAAGACTCAAGCTTTTTAAGCTTGTCGGGAGAACAGGGAATGCGGTTCATCCGGATGTATGCCTTGTCGATATGCGTGAGGAACTCAAAAAGAAGAACAGGACTATGTTCTCATATGCGCTCAGGGAGCAGATCGAAGACAGGCTTGCACGTAAGGAACAGATTATGCTGTTCCTAAACAGAAGAGGTTATTCGACGAGCGTCTCTTGCAGAGAATGCGGATCCGTTATAAAATGTCCTCATTGTGATGTCACTATGACATTGCACAGGGATGGACGGATGATATGTCATTACTGCGGATACAGCACCGCGCGTCCGACCGTTTGTCCCACATGCGGGTCAAGATATATCGGTACGTTCGGAGCGGGAACGCAGAGGATCGAGGAAGAGCTCGCGAAGGTCTGGCCGCAGGCACGTATCCTCAGAATGGATTCCGATTCCGTACGTCGAAAAGGAAGTATGGATGAATGCCTAAAAACATTTGAACGAGGCGAAGCCGATATACTTCTCGGAACCCAAATGATAGTTAAAGGCCACGATTTCCCCAATGTCACGCTTGTGGGGATACTTTTGGCCGATCTGTCGCTTTACTCACCTGATTTCAGATCGGGTGAACGTACATTTGAGCTTATAGCCCAGGCTTCGGGCAGAGCCGGGAGAGGTACGAAGAAAGGCATGGTCGTGATCCAGACATACGATCCCGATAATTATGCCGTCATAAGCGCCGCAAAAAGAGATTACGAAGGATTCTTCGAAGAGGAAATGGCGTATCGTATCGCTATGGGCTATCCGCCCGCGGGCATAATGCTTGCAATAAATATGTCGTCCGAGACGGAAGATGTGCTTGAAGGCTTTGCCGGACGATTTGCAAAAGAGGTTGAGATGCTGTTTGACGACGTTACACGATTCAAAGTGATCGGACCGGCAAAGGCGCCGCTCTACAAGATCAAGGATGTTTATCATATGGTTATATACGTTAAATCCTGTGACGGAAAAGGATTACGGGCCATGGGTGATGTCCTTCGGCAAAAAGCAGTTGCCTGTTCGTGCGAAGGTGTAAAGGTCGAGTATTGTTTTAATAACTGACGGTATCACGTGAGGAAAATATGCGTGATCGAAGGAGGGAAAATGGCACTTAGAGAGATCAGGATCGAAGGAGATCCCATACTTAAGAAAGTATGTAAACCCGTGACTGAAGTCAATGACAGAATACGCGAGCTTATCGATGATATGCTCGATACCATGTATGAGGCGAACGGAGTGGGACTTGCGGCACCTCAGGTAGGTATTCTCAAAAGGATATTTGTGATCGACGTTTCTGAAGAGGGAAATGAACCGCATGTTTTTATAAACCCTAAGATCATTAAAACGTCGGGGTCTCAGACCGGGGACGAAGGATGTCTGTCGATACCCGGAAAGACAGCGACCGTGACAAGGGCTTTGAATGTGGTCGTACGTGCTTTCGATGAAAACATGGAAGAGTTTGAGCTTGAAGGAGAAGGCCTGATGGCGCGTGCCATACAACACGAGAATGACCATCTTAACGGCAGGCTCTACGTTGAGATCGCCGAAGGACCGGTGCGGGATCTTACGTTAGAAACAAAAGACTGATACCTGAATGATCCCGTTCTTCGAAGGACGTGTTAGAAGGGGATCGATATAAAAGGGTCGATATAAAAGGGTCGATATAAAAGGCTCGATACGGAAGGATACAGGATGAAAACGGTATTTATGGGAACGCCCGAGATCGCGGCATCGGCGCTTTCGGCGCTTATAGGCTCAAGTCACAGCGTTGAGGCTGTGGTTACAAGACCTGATGCTGTCAGCGGAAGAGGAAAGAGCATTCATTTCTCACCGGTGAAGGAATTGGCTGTCAAAAACGGGATCAGAGTGATTCAGCCCGAAAAAGGTTCGGGATCGATGTTGTTTGACGAGTTGTCGAAGATCAATCCGGATATCATCGTTGTAATGGCTTACGGGAGAATACTTAAGAAAGATGTTCTTGAACTTCCCAAGTACGGATGCATAAATCTTCATGCATCGCTCCTTCCGAAATACAGAGGGGCTTCGCCGATTCAGTGGGCCGTTCTTAACGGTGAAAAAGAGACGGGAATAACCGTGATGCAGATGTCCGAAGGTTTGGACTGCGGCGATATGATCATGACGGAAAAGATAACTCTCGACGAAAAGGAAACGGCGGGAAGTCTCACGGACAGGCTTTCGCAGATATCGGGTCCCCTTTTGCTTAAAGCTCTTGATGCTATCGGGAACGGTTCGGCGACAAGAACTCCACAGGACGAATCAAAGGCCACATATGTAACAACGATCGACAAATCGTTTGGAAATCTTGATCTTACCAAAGATGCCGTAACGCTTGAACGAATGGTGCGTGGTCTTTATCCGTGGCCTGGAGCTTATTCTTATCACAACGGAAAGTTTATAAAGTTCTTTGACTGTGATGCATGTGATGTAAGCCTTGACGGACAGTTCGTTCCCGGACGTGTGAATGCATCGAAAAAGGGGCTTTTTATCGAAACGGGAAACGGAAGCCTTAAGATCAACGAACTTCAGGCCGAAGGAAAAAAGCGCATGCCCGCGCGAGATTTCCTAAACGGATACAAGATAGCTACCGGAGATATTCTGCAATGATTCGAAAAACTGTTTTGGAGCTTTTGATCAGGATAATCGAAAAAAAAGAGCCCTGTCATATCGTGCTCGGCCAGGCACTTGGTAAATTAAGTGAACTTCCCGAGAAAGACAGGGCTCTGATCAAGTTACTTGTTTACGGGGTCCTTGAGAGAAAGATAATGATCGACAGGATCATCGAAGAACTCAGTTCAAGACCCATAAACAAGATCAAACCCATCGTCCGCAATATTTTAAGGATCGGAATATATCAGCTCGCATTTACCGATGTGCCGGATCATGCGGCTGTTTATGAGTCTGTCGCGCTTGCGAACAAGGGACCCGCGGCTCCCTTTAAATCCTTTATAAATGCCAATCTGAGATCCTTTCAGCGACGCAGCGGATATTTTATGAATGAATATCCGGCTTCGCTTGAACAGGACGAAAAGCTTTCTTACGAGTATTCAATGCCGCTCTGGATCACGAGGATGTGGATAGGGCGGTTCGGTGCATTAAAAACGGAAGAGATCCTTAAAGCTTTCCTTGAGCCTCACGGCCTTCCCATAAGGATTAATATCTCAAAAGCCAAAGAAGAAGATGTGATCGCGTCCCTTACTTCAAAGGGGATCAAAGCCGAAAAATCTTCTTTGTGCGATAACGCTTATATTTTATATGATTGTCCTGCACCTCATCTTGTCGAAGAGTTTGAAAAAGGACTCTTTACCGTACAGGATGCGGCGTGTGCGCTTTCGGGACAAATGATCGGACTGAGCGGAAACGAAAATGTACTTGATATATGCGCTGCGCCCGGAGGAAAGACAATGAACGCTGCCGATATCATGTTGGCACGTGCGGCGGGAATAGAAGAGGTCGGGCATGTTACGGCTTGCGATATATCAAGGAACAAGACCGATCTTATAAATGAAAATGTAAGCAGATGCGGATTTGACAATATAAGCGTTATGATCAATGACGCGACCGTATATAACGAAAAATTTGAAGATCAATTTGATGTCGTTATATGCGACCTTCCCTGCTCTGGGCTCGGGATAATAGGGAAGAAGCCGGATATCAGGTATAATGCGAGCACAGAAGGCATCAGGGAGCTTTCACAGCTTCAGAGAAACATCCTTATGAATGCGTTCAGATATGTAAAAAACGGCGGGAAACTGCTTTATTCGACATGTACGCTGACAGAGGAGGAAAACGAGGGCAATTGCGGTTTTATAGAGAAAACCGGAATGTTTGAGCCTGTGACACAGCGAACGATAATCCCCGGAACATACGGGGCGGACGGATTCTTTATGAGTTTGTTCGTAAAGAAGTGTCCGTAGGAGGATATATATGGGATATGAGCATAATATTATGAGCATGACGGTCGAAGAGCTCGGTGATCTTATGAAGGATTACGGGCAACCCGCATATCGTGCAAAGCAGATCTATGAGCGCATACACTCGGGCAATGCGATGTCCCTTGATGAGATAACAAATATTCCCGCAGCTCTTAAAGAAAAGCTTCGAACGGAAGGATTTGACGTTTTTCCGGTCAGTATACTCGAACGTCTTGTATCAAAGACGGACGGTACAAAAAAATATGTAATGGGCCTGCACGACGGAAATGTGATAGAGAGCGTCCTTATGGAGTACAAGCATGGATACAGCATCTGTATTTCATCTCAGGTCGGATGCAGGATGGGCTGCACGTTTTGCGCATCGACGTTGGACGGAAGGATAAGAGATCTTGATGCGGGTGAGATGCTCGGGCAGATCTATGCCATAAGGAAAAACGAGGGGATAAAGGTACACAGCATTGTTGTTATGGGCTGTGGAGAGCCTATGGATAATTTTCACAATCTGGTGAGATTCTTAAAAATGATATCCGATCCGATGGGGATGAATCTGAGCGGCCGTAACATTACTGTCTCGACATGCGGGATCACCGAAAGGATACGCGAACTTGCAGATATGAAGTTTGGACTTACTCTTGCAATATCACTTCATTCGCCGACAGACGAACTCAGAAGAACGTTTATGCCGATCGCAAACAAGTATACTGTCGAAGACCTGATGAAGGCCGCAGATTATTTCTTTGAAAAGACCGGAAGAAGGGTCACTTTTGAGTATTCGCTCATCAAGGGGCTTAACGACACGAAGGAGTGTGCGCTTGAATTATCGAAGCTTCTTTCGGGTAAAAACGCACATGTTAATCTGATACCCGTCAACCCCGTGAAGGAGCGAAAATGGGAGCGTAGCACCGATAACAGTGTGAACGCTTTTAAATTAATGCTTGAAAAAAACAGAATAAATGCTACTATTAGAAGAGGTATGGGCGCTGATATAGATGCCGCGTGCGGACAACTAAGGCGTCGCTATCTGGGAGAACACGAAACGAGGTGAGGTATTGATGCAGTCTATCGGTATGACTGACATCGGAATATCAAGACAGATCAATCAGGATTATATCTTCTCGAGTGATACGACAGTCGGCATTCTTCCCAATCTGTACATTGTTGCGGATGGAATGGGAGGTCATAACGCCGGCGACTTCGCATCACGTTTTTGTGTTGAGCATTTTATAGAGATTATTAAGAACCATAACGAAAAGCCATTAAGTCTGCTTTCCTTCATTGAAGACAGCATCAGAAATACAAACGAACAGATGATAGTTGCTGCGGCAAAGTCACCTGAACTTATGGGTATGGGAACCACATTTGTACTGGCCACCGTTGACGAAAACAATGTCATGAAAGTCGCAAATGTCGGAGACAGCAGACTTTACAGGATCAACAGATCCGGAATAACACAGATCACTCAGGATCATTCGCTGGTGGCAGAGATGGTCAAAAACGGTGATATCAGTAAGGATGAAGCAAGATTCCATCCTAAGAAAAACGTTGTAACCCGTGCAATCAGCGCGTCGGTTGTTGTCAACCCTGACATGTTTGAAGTGCCATTGAATGATGAGGATGTGATCCTTCTTTGCTCAGACGGACTGTCAAATATGTTGTCGGACTCGGAGATTTTTGAGACAGTCGAATCAAGCAGAGACGATCTTAAAAGTCTTGCGGAAAAGCTTATAGCAAAAGCTAACGAAAACGGTGGGAAAGATAATATTTCGGTTATTTTGTTTCGCGTTTGATGATCAGAGAGGTTAGGTAATAATGGATAGTATTAAACCCGGTATGTTTATTAATGACAGATATGAGATCATAGACAAGGTCGGTTCCGGCGGAATGGCCAATGTCTATAAAGCCAAGTGTCACAGACTCAACCGTTATGTTGCGATCAAGGTGTTAAAGTCTGAGTTTTCTTCTGATACAAATTTCATCAAGAAATTCAGAGCCGAAGCACAGTCTGTAGCAGGTCTTTCACATCCCAACATCGTCAGTGTTTATGATGTAGGTGACGATGACGGGCTTCATTACATTGTAATGGAACTTGTTGAAGGCATCACCCTTAAAAGATTTATTGAACGTAAACAGCGCCTTGAGGTTAAAGATGCGGTCGGGATCGCGATCCAGATATGTCAGGGTATGGAAGCAGCCCATAATCATCATATAATCCACAGAGATATTAAGCCTCAGAATATCATAATATCGAGAGACGGAAAAGTTAAGGTTGCCGATTTTGGTATAGCTAAGGCAGCTTCTTCGTTTACGCTTACACAGGACGGAGAGGGCTCTGTTCATTATCTTTCTCCCGAACAGGCGAGAGGCGGTTACAGTGACGAACGAAGTGATATCTATTCGCTCGGCGTTACACTTTATGAGATGCTTACGGGTCAGGTTCCTTTTTCGGGTGACAATAATGTGTCGGTTGTACTGCTTCACCTTCAAAGTGAGGCTACACCGGTATCAGTGCTCAACCCCAACGTACCTCACAGTGTTGATATGATCGTTCAGAAATGTATGCAAAAGAAGCCTGAACGCAGATATCAGAATGTTGCGGAGCTCATTGCGGACCTCAGAAGGTCTGTAACTGATCCTGACGGCGATTACGTAACCATCACTCAGAATGCAAATGTTATCTCTTCCGATACGAGAGGTATCACACCCGAAGAGATAAAAGAACTTAACAACAGTGCGGCACAGGGTCATACTGTTCACTACAGCAGAAAGAATCCTCAGACACCTATACGTGAGTACCCTGTAAGAGAACGCTCCGGACGCAATGACGACCTTGATCAGATAGGAAATCCTCTTGTTGAGAGAATAGTGACTATAGTGAGCATAATTGCGGCAATCGGTCTTATAGTTCTCATTTTCTATCTCGTAAAAAATTCATCATGGTTTGGAATCGGAAATAATGAAGAAGAAAAGGTTACTGTTGAGGATGACAACGATAAGGATAAAAATGATAACGATGAGTTAACTCCCACAAATCCTTATATAGTCATGAAACCCGATCCGACACCCACGCCCACGCCGATCCCCGACGATGCACCCGAGAATCTCGTGACGATGGTTAAGATCGAAGGGCTGACACTTGAAGAAGCCGTTAATACATTGAAGCTTTTATCTTCGGACTTTAAGATAACTTACTCTGAAGAATATAATGACGAGGTGGAAAAAGGTAAAGTATTTGAACAGGAGTTCCCCGGAGGAACATCCGTGAGCAAGTACAGCGAGATAAAATTTAAGGTCAGCAGCGGCGGTGAAGAGTTTGAACTTGAAGATGTCGCCGGCAAGGGAAAGAACGCGGCGATCAAATTGTTAAAGGGTTACAAGCTCAATACTACAATACTTGAAGAGTACAGTGAAGAAGTTCCCGAAGGAGATGTTGTACGTACAGAACCCGAAGCAGGTTCGTTCGTATCGAAGGATACCGAGATCATGGTATATATCAGTCTCGGACCCGAGGTGACGACTGTTTCTGTTCCTTCGATCCTCGGTATGACAAAGAAAGAAGCAAAGCAGGCTCTTTCTGACAGTTTCCTTATACTCGGAAATGCTTCGGAGGATTATTCGGATGCATACGGAAAGGGTCTTATCTGTGGTCAGTCGATCGCTGCGGGAGAGGTTGTAGGAAAGAATACCGTAATTAATTACACAGTCAGTCAGGGTAGTGCACCCGTATCGGAGCCCGATCCGGAACCGGTGGATGATCCTGCGACCGAGACAGGTCCGGTTGGCTGACAAAGTTTGACCGGGGGAGTCTATGAGGGGAAAGATCATCAAAGGTATCGGCGGATTTTATTACGTGTCGTGTACGGATAAAGTATATACCTGTAAGGCGAGAGGAGTTTTCAGAAGTGAAGGGAAAAAGCCTCTTGTCGGTGATGATGTGGAAATAGAAGTGATCGATGAGACTGCGGGGGAAGGAAGTATAGTAGAACTTCTTGAACGCAGGAACGAGCTCATAAGACCCGCAGCAGCCAATGTGGACGGCGCACTTGTAATGTTTGCGGTGGCAAGTCCGAGTCCTAATTTCGGGATCCTTGACAGGTTTCTCGTTATGATGAAGCGTCAGGATATCGAAACGGTCATCTGCTTCAATAAATCGGATATAGTTCCGAACAGTGAGATATTAAGACTCGGCGAGATATATAAAAAATGCGGTCATAAAGTCTTATTCACAAGTGTCCTTGAAGATGACGGTGTTGATGAGATCAGAAAGCTTATAAAGGGTAAGACTACCATACTTGCGGGTCCTTCGGGAGTCGGGAAGTCGTCTTTGACAAACCTGCTCGCTCCGGGCGCATGTATGGAAACGGGAGAACTCAGCCGCAAGGTTATGAGAGGTAAGCAGACTACCCGACATACTGAACTTATCAGAATAGACGATGATACGTTCATCTGTGATACCCCGGGCTTTACATCGTTATATGTCGACGATATGCCTGCAAGGGATCTGAAAGTTTATTTTGCGGAATTTGAAGAATATGAGTGTAATTGCAGATTTCAGTCATGTATGCATATAAATGAACCTTCATGTGCGGTAAGAGAAGCAGCTCAAAGCGGCCTTATAAGTATGGAGAGATACGAGAACTATGTGCGCATGTACGACGAATTGTCGCATAAAAAGAATTATACCGGAAAGGTAAGGTAATAATAAATGAACAAGCTTGCACCCTCTATCTTGGCTGCGGATTTTAATATCCTCGGTGAACAGATCAGGCAGGTCAGCGAAGCGGGAGCCAACTATCTTCATATCGATGTCATGGACGGTGTATTTGTACCGAGCATTTCATTTGGTTTTCCGCTTATAGAGTCGATCAGAAAAGAAACGGATATTTTCTTTGACTGCCATCTGATGATCACAGATCCGGATCGATATCTCTTGAATTTTGCCAAGGCGGGAGCAGATAATATAACTGTTCATATTGAGGCATGTAAGGATCCGGTTGAGACCATAAAGAATATAAAGAGCTTAGGCCTTAAGAGTGGCATTACTCTTTGCCCCGAAACACCGTTAAAAGATATAGAGTGTGTACTTGACATGGTAGATATGGTTCTGGTAATGTCAGTACATCCGGGGTTCGGAGGACAGGCATTCCTTACTTCAACTTTTGAAAAGATCGAAAATTTAAAGAAAATGATAGATGAGCGTGGATTGAACACCGATATCGAGGTCGATGGCGGTATCAATCTCAAAAATCTCAGACTTGTACTTGATAGCGGTGCAAATGTAATCGTTTCGGGAAGCAGTATTTTTAACGGAGATATTTTAAACAACATAAGAGAATTCAAAAAGATCATGAAGTGATCGTAAAGGCGAAAACGAGAGGATCGGAGGTGGAATCTATGCTGCTGTACGCAGACGGACTTGATGAAGGTTCAGCTATAGACATTTATATTAAGCGTAACGGTTCCACTTATAAGATTACGAGTTTTGTCGTTAAAATAGAAGACGACAAACTTTATATAAATCCGATCGCCAGCAAAAAGGGGCTTTTTCAGTTCAGATTCACCGATGTGGTCGATATGGTGTTCAAAAAAGGTGCCCAGACGTGGAGATGGAACAACGTCAAGCCTCTGTTATTCAAAGACAAACAGGGAATAATATTTCACACATTTACTCCGACACAAAAAGCGGTGCTTACAAACAGACGAAATACATACAGACTTACCGTAAGCATTCGTACCAAGATAGTATACCAGTATAAAGCCGATCTTGAGGCCGAGGACGATGAGCCTGAGGAAGTCGAAGCAGAAGAGCATGTACTTGAAGGCATCGAGGCGGAAAAAGCGGAAGCCGAAAAGAAAGGAGTAATTTTCGGCGGAGCTCCCGAACAGGATGAAAAAGAGCAGGATAAGAAAGCGCCCGAATATTCAACATTTGCGTTCGTCAATGATCTGAGCGAGGGAGGAGCTTCTCTTTCGGCCGATGTTGAACTTGGAATGGGAGATGTTATAGGCCTCAAGTTTGATTATAAGAATACCGAGGTTACCGCGAAAGGAACCATTGTCAGGATCATAGACGAAAACTCTAAAAGGGGCAGGTTCCAGTACGGCATAAGATACTATGAAACGAGTAAGAATTATGTTCAGTTCCTATTCGATGAACAGAGAAAATACATAAACGATATGAAGAGATGACAGTCTTTGATTTCGAGGTGAGATAAAATGACAAAAGAAGTGTGGTTGGGTCTTATTATACCTTTCCTTGGCACATCGCTCGGTGCTGCGTGTGTGCTCTTTATGAAAAACAAACTCAAAAAATCCGTTGAGAGAGCACTCAACGGGTTTGCGGCCGGAGTTATGGTTGCCGCATCTATATGGAGCCTTATAGTTCCCGCGATCGACCAGTGCGAGGATAAGGGAACATGGGCGTTTCTCCCCGCATTTATAGGTTTTTGGATCGGGGTATTGTTTCTGCTTATTCTGGACAGCGTTATACCGCATCTTCATTTAAATTCCGAAAAAGCTGAAGGAAGACAGTCGAAGTTAAAGAGGACGACAATGATGGTTCTCGCGGTCACACTTCACAACATTCCCGAAGGTATGGCAGTCGGAGTTGTTCTGGCCGGTCTTGTTTCCGGAAGTGAGATGATCACTGTCGGAGGTGCATTTGCATTATCGATAGGTATTGCAATTCAGAATTTCCCGGAAGGCGCGATCATTTCGATGCCGCTTCATGCAGAGGGTACCAGTAAGAAAAAGGCGTTCTTTTTCGGTGTGCTTTCGGGGGCTGTGGAGCCTATCGGAGCCCTTCTTACTATTTTTGCAGCCTCGGCATTTGTGCCTGCAATGCCTTATTTGCTCAGCTTTGCGGCCGGCGCGATGATGTACGTTGTCGTAGAGGAACTGATCCCCGAGTGCTCTGAAGGAGAGCATTCCAATATCGGCGTCATCATGTTTTCAGTCGGCTTTACGCTTATGATGGCTCTTGATGTGGCACTCGGGTGAGATCCCCGGCAACTCTGTAACCGGGGATTCCCTCTTATAGTCCTAAAACTGTGTATTTACGGAATTATAATCAAATATATGGTTGCATTTTTTCCACCATATTCTCTGTATCAGAATTGTAGCGCCGATTCCGGCGATATAGATCATGATACCCGTTATGATTGAGGCTCCCAAAGACAAATTCGGCAAAGGCAAATTCATATGTAAATTGGAGAAAGTTGTACTTCCTATAACGATAATCCATGCTATAGAATAGACACTATGAAGCACGGGCTTTCTGATAGTAGAATGCATCAGGAAGATCACAAAGCTTCCGAGGGCAGACATTACAATAAAATTTGAAACCGGAATTTGCGGTTTAAATGTTATGTGAAGAATAATAAGCGTAATATCATATATTAGAGTGAATGATGCCGAAACAACGGTTGGGATGATCGTATACAGTTCTTTCGAAAACGGCAGTGAAACACACGCTTTACTTTTTGAGAAATGTAAGGTCTTTTGTAATAACATAAACAGTATACCGATCTTTGGAACCAAAGAGATCGGCAGTACGTAAAGGATCTGATCCCGTTCATCAATGCTGAGCAGCATAGCCGGTCCGAGTGCAAGAAAGATCATGCCTATACATATTAGAGTAGAGTTAGATGATATTTTGAGATAAAATTCGAGAGCTTTTTTCAAGTTTTTCATAGTTCGGTTACCTTTCTTGGTATGGGATATAAGCGGGAATCCGGTGTAACTCAATTGCCGGGTGGTCCCTGAGTATATTTAGGTCCAATATTTTCTTTTGTAGCATCTGACATATGAAAGAATCGACAGCGGCAGCAGCACCGCTTC
>JAILPE010000097.1 GCA_024699645.1 Lachnospiraceae bacterium | reverse complement strand
TGAGCGAGTGATGCGTCGCTCAGAGTGCAGAGGTTCACCTGCACTCTGAGGGGATCATGTTTCCATGCTTCAAGGAAACATGATCCTCCCGTCTACGCGCTCTCAACGAAAAAAGACATCCCTTTGGATGTCTTTTCGTTGAGAGCGCGAGACGGGGATCGAACCCGCGATCTTCGCCTTGGCAAGGCGACGTACTACCACTGTACCACTCGCGCATTATTCACTTTCGCGCGTCTTCCTCAACACGCAAGTTCGATTATACAGTCCGATTTTAAGATTGTCAACACTTAATTTTGTTTTTTGTTCAAAAAATTCACACAAAAAAAACACATCATAGAATTCAGGCTCTGACATCCACATTACCGCCGACGGCAGGATTAACAGACCTCTCCATTGAGGATCTCATCATGTCGATCAGCGCCTGTCCGCCCTGCTCGGTAACATCCATAGTCTTAGCCAGCACCGACGTGGCTACCTGATTTTGTACCTTAACTGTACTCATAGCAACAGACATGTCTGCTATTGAATAGGGATCCATTGAACTTATATCGATTCCTGCCATACAAACCTCCTTAGATCTCCCGCCATGGGAGTCTTCTTCGTCCTGTCATCTTTTGTAAGTGTCACATATCTTAAGTGACTGTTTCCGTTCATGATCTATATAAAGCGAACGGGCATCGGCTTCCACTTTCATTCCGATGCCCTCATCATATATCATTCATAAAGATTTATGTCTCCTTCGGACCGTACCTCCTTCTGTAATTATAGTTCCGGATTTTGATCAACTAAGATCAGTCACATATTTCCTTTGGACCGTACCTCCTTGTTCAGTTTCCTTCCGGTAATCCACTTGGTCTTATGACCTTAACTTAAGTATCCTTTGGAATGTACCTCCTTTGTAAGTATAGTTCCGTGGGTTGGTCGACTACGACCTACTTATGTTTTTGTTGGACCGTACCTCCTAAAAAGATTTTGTCTACCTTTCTGTTTGGTATGACTGAATTATACTCCCGTATTTCGAAGTTGTCAACCATTTTTTCGAAATATATGTTAATTTACTATTATTTTATTTTCAATCGTATTTATTGTATATACAATTCATCATTCTTGTACTTTACGACATATTTCCCACATGTTTTACCCATCTTATGTACTTTGTGACATATTTCCTATCCATTTTATCCATCTTCTGTACTTTTGCAGGCATACCTCCTGTCCAATTTACCCATCTCCTGTACTTTACGGCAAATCTCCCATCCGTATCACTTGTCTTCCGTAATGATAATGTGCTGGACAAACACCTGATCTCCGAAAACAATTCTTGAAAGATAATCTTTAACACTCTGTTCGGATCCGTCCCGCTTTCTGATGATCATACCACGTTCGCAATGATCGATCTTCCCACTTGTAAGATCCTCAATGGTATCAAAGAAATCTTTACTCTTTTCGGAAATAAACGTATTCTTTTTCCCGTTAATATCTTTCTTGAACTCATCTATCTCATTATATCCAAACAACCCATAGGCCGCATCGTTACAGTTAACAAGAAGATACGCGTCATCCTTGCTGCTGTGATAGAACTGCATCACGGGGCATGGTATTGAAGAGAATACCGAATCCATGAGCAATCGCTGTCTTTCGTACCTTTTTTCCTGTATCGACAGCCTGGTCTCCATTGCGACTCTTTCGTCTATATCCTCGATTATGCCGGTTACATATATACGTCCGCTTATTATGTGCGTTACGACGAGATTCGCCAACGCCCATTTGTATCCCGCATCGAGCGTTGTGTGTCTGAACCTGATATTCGCTTTCTTGAGGCCGCATTCCTTCGCCTCTTTGGCAAGCTCCATGATCTTCGTGATATCATCCGGGTGGAATGTTTTAACCACATCGGGCATAACAACTTTTTCGTACTCTTCGGGCGTATATCCGTATATTTCGGGAAGGAAATCGTTATGGAAAAGGATATGGATATCATCTCCCGCGATCTCAAATTCGGCAATACCTGCGGGAACCTTGTTCATAATATCCGATATACGGTTCGTCAGACGGATATTGTTCTTGACCAAAAGCACTCTTTCGGTGACATTCTCCACCATTATGTACAAAAGATGCTTTTCTCCGTTTGTTTCAAGGCATCTGACACGGAAGCACACATATACTTCCTCCTTGCCGTCTCTGGTATACATAACTTCACAGCTTTTCTCAACTCCCTCGCTCGCCGCATTATTGAAAGTTTCAAAGAGCTTTGCCTTGTTTTCTTTATTCAGGTCGTCAAGAATACTGAAATCTCCCTCGTTAAACTTATCCCTGTCGGCGCTTATGGCCTCAAAGAATTTCTCGTTCACACGAAGTGTCTCAACATCCTCACCGTCAAATCCGATTATTGCCGTGCCTCCGACAAAACTGTTAAATATGAGCGTGCTCTGTACAGACGCATTAAGAAAATCAACTGTCGAATCGGCGCCATAAGCGTCAATATCAGCGATCGGCAGTTCATGTTCTTTGCCTGTAAGGATCCTTTCGTAATCGTTAACGGGCATCGGACGGGCAAAATAATAACCCTGCATGTAGATACATCCGATACTCTTCAGATACTCAGCCTGTTCTTTGGTTTCAACACCTTCTGCCAAAACCGCGAGATTCAGCCTGTTGGACATTCTTATGACAGAACTTAATATGCTTCCGCCTCTTTCCGCGTTCTTCCCGCCCTCTATAAATTTCATATCGAGCTTAAGCATATCGACCGTAACATCTTTGAGCGTGTTCAGTGACGAATATCCGCTTCCGAAGTCGTCCATCTCTACGCTGAAACCTGCCTCGCGAAGCCTGCTTACCGTCTCGATCATTTGAGACGGATTGTCCATATATGCGGACTCCGTGATCTCGATTCTCAAAAGCTCTGTGGGAATCTCATACTTTCCGATAAGTTTTACAAAATGATCGACAAGCCTGAGGCTGGCTATATCCATTCTCGAAACGTTGACCGATATCGGCACTACCGCACGCCCTTCGTCAAGCCACTTGCGTTGCAGCTTACATACCTCTTCCCACACAAACTGATCAAGATGTGTGATAAATCCGTTCTTTTCAAAAATAGGGACGAATTTACCGGGCATGATGATGCCTTTATTGGGATGTTTCCATCTCACAAGCGCCTCACCGCCGTGAAGCTTGTTCGTATCATAATTAAACTGAGGCTGGATATATATTATGAACTGACCGTCATCAAGGGCAGCATTCATCTCGTTAACGATCTGCTGACTCTCAATGAGCTCCTGACGCATATCCTCACTGTAGTACGCTACATGGCTCTCGTATTTACCCTTTATGCTCTTTAAGGCGAGAAGCGCCCTGTCACACATCAGGCTGATATCAAGTTCTCTGTTTTCAACAACATAAACGCCCATACGTCTTGTCACATCGAAATCGAACCTCGAATCGTTAATGGGGCTCGTAAATGTATTGGCAACATTATGCCTGTTGAAGTCCTCCATGGGCATACAGCCGACATAATGATCTGCCTCCCAACGTCCGAACACCGTATTGTCAGCCTCAAAGCCACGGAACATGTTCGCCATTTCCGAAAGACAACGATCGCCCTCAGAAATGCCGTATACATCGTTAATGACTTTGAATCCGTCAATATCAATCCTGAAAATAACAAAAACAACCTTAGGATTCTTATCTATAACCTCACGCGTCTTCTTGCAGAATGAATTTCTGTTAAAAAGACCGGTCTTTGAGTCGTGTACCTGTTCCGAAAGGAACTTTCTGAAGACGGGAACTCGCTTATCATCATTCAAAAGCTTCTGAGAGCTGCGGGCGATTATGTTTCTGATCCTGTGTCTGATCAGCTGGATGTTAAGTGGTTTTGTAAGGATATCGGCAGCACCGAGATCAAAAGCACGAACCTGATTTTCGATCTCATCGGCAGATGTTACAACGACAACGGGTATCTCACAAAGCTCGGAATCCTCAATCATTGCCTGAAGCACAGAAAATCCGTCTATGATCGGCATAATGAGATCAAGGAGCACAATAGCGACATCCTTATTCTTATGAAGCAGATCAAGAGCCACTTCACCGTTTTCAGCCATGAGGATTTCAAAGTCATCGTCAAAAGCTTCACTTAACAATATTCTGTTTGTGAAAGCATCATCAACGATCAGCATTTTAAGTTTAGGCGAGCTTTTCTTCATGTATTACCCCTTGTAGTAGTTATTATAAAAACACACTTTAGAGTATACCGCTGATCGCCATTTTTTGCAACACATTTTATAGGTTTTGAATTTTGTTTCTCATATTCGCTTGGTTTAATCCAGTTTAGTATTGTTTTTGTAATTATTTTTGCTCAACGTCACTTTTTGTGGGTATTCTTGTTGTAAAAAAGACCGTAAGCATAGCTTACGGTCTGTAAATCGCTCATGAAGACTCATCAGTCCCAATCTTCATAATCATCATCGTACTCGTAGTCATCGTCGTCATCGTTTTCGTGCTCATCCGAATCGTCTGATTCCAGATAGAATACTTCACCGTTTTCATCGACGTTGAACTCAACATAGGGACTCACATAGAAATCTCCGTATGCATCCTCGATAAAGAACAAGTACATATAATCTCCCTCTTCAAGAAGAGAATATGTCAGCTCATCATCTTCATCCCATTCATACTCGTCGCCTTCTACATACTCTTCGTCAGCTTCATACTCTTCGCTGCCTTCAATGTCATAGAAATAGATTGGAACGATAACATCACCGTCTTTAAGCTTCTTTATCTCTCTTGCCGCCATTCCGTCTTCGTCGATACCGTCCCAGGTACCAACGACTTCGATATCAGAATCACTTAAAGTAAATCTGAGGTTGGTCCTTTCTCCGTTTACCAACACGGGAGAAGTGTAAATCGCCTTGTCCTCGTCTTCGTCGTAACCAACCACATATGTGGCAAGAAGCTGTCCATCGGGAAGCGAATACCAATAACCGTCAAAGCCGTCTTCAAATCTGCCTGTTTCCCAATCTCCGTTAACTTCTACCGTCTCTCCGAGTTCCACACCGACATCATCGATTTTGTACTGAATATACCCACAAACACTGGTTGCCCAAGCAATTCCGTTCTCATCAAGCGTAAATTCAAATATATTATCTTCATTTACAAAAGGTTCTTCTTCAAAAGTAATAAGCTCACTGAGTCCGTCATCTTCTTCATCGGCGTAATCAAAGTATTCCGTATCGAAATAGTCGTATTCACAGTTTTCATTGCTCCATTCACCGTCATCGGTAAAGAACACCGTATTACTGTATCCGTTGTCGGTATAACCGGTTGCGACCATATCGGCAATCGACATGTAATAAGGACTTATCGTGATTCCCGAAAATACTTTAAGCTCATTTGAACCCTGTATCTGAAGAGGATAGTATACAGAAAGACCTGATGCCTTTCTGTGGCTCGATCCATTCTTATTGTATGATATACACTGTTTTAAAGCATCCTTAACATTACCCGGATCGGCATATTCCTTACATGCGTCAACAATTCCGCCGATATCGACCATATTGGTATAGCCTTCGCTTTTGTTGTTTCCGCCAAAGTTCTCTGCCTCAGCTATGCATCTTACGATCGCACCGAGAGTGTCTTCGTTCTGACAAGCTTCGTAAAGACGTCCGGCATAATCATTAAATGCAACTATGAAATCATCAAGCTTCGAAAGGTCGACAACTGTCATTGTGCTCATACTCTCCTGACCGCATTCCCTACACTCTTCATAGAAGCTGTCAGCAAGGGCCTTTCCGAGCTCGGCACCGTTAGCCGAAGGATTGGAAACAAGATAGTCCGATATTGCCGTATAATTCCATCCCGAACCGGGCTCGGTCTCCTGGGATCCGTACATATATCGCGCATATGTAGCAAGAATATTTGCTGTCTCTGCTGTTCCCATAAGGCAACAGTCAAATCCGATAAACTCAAATTTATCGGTCATATCTTCGTAAACGGATGAAAGAGCCGTGTTGATCTCGCTCAGATATAATGTGTCAAGCCCAAACAGCTCATCAACACAAACTCCGGTAATACTTCCTCCTCCATGATCCCAAAATACAAGACCCATTTTCTCCGAAGGATAATTATTGACACCCCACTTAAGGAACGAAGCAAGCGTCCCGGGGTCACCCATATTCGTTAATTCAACGGTATCAACAAGATTGATATCGCCGTTCTGAACTATATAACGTTCGGCTTTTCCCTGCGCGAACATTTCGTTATTCCAAGTGCTCGTGCCTCCTGTCTGAATGATGAAGCGTACATTGTCACTACCCTGTGATTCAAGCATCTGTGCCACATCACCCGTAGCGGCGGCGCCCCCACTTTCAAGATCGGTTCCGCACAAATACACAAATATGGTCCAAACTCCGTCATCACCCATGCTCACGTTCGATTTTACAGCACGTGAGATCTGCATTTTTCCGTCACTGTTATTGACTTTCATTGAAAATCCGAAAGTGTTCTTTTCTGCAGCGACCGGTTCATTAACATCCGCATTTGTGTTCTGAACACCGGAGTCAGTTTTGTCTTCCTTATTTGTCTCTGCTGTATTTACACCGGTATCGGGCTGCTTCTCAGGTTCCTCCGAAGAGCAGGCCGAAAGGATCAACGCCAGTACAAGTAAAAGAGATAAAATAGATTTTTTCATTAATACCACCTTATAAGATTCAACTTTGTCATAATCCCACAACTTTAAGACGCGAGGGTCTTCTCTTACCGAGATAAATTTCTTTTTGCACAACACCCTCCGGCGTAATGCCGGAGGGTATCATTCAGTTTTCACTAAAAATATTGCAAGTCACAAATAAAAACACTTTACTTGGATCGGTCATCATACCCTAACTTACGATCGGATAATCACAACCCGTCTGTCGTAATAAGCACTTGGATACCAAGCTTATTCTTATTCTTCCTCTTCATACTCTTCAGCGTACTCGCCTTCTTCAGTGTACTCTTCAGCAGCAGCCTGCTCGCCTGCTACAGAACCCGAAAGATCTGAGAAATCAAAGTCGCCTCTTGAATAAATATAATCATACTGTGTTCCGTTCACATCGATAGAGTATGAAAGAGTATCTTTCTCCTCATCGTACTTGAAGGGGAAAAGAGTTCCGTCGATCGTTGCCTCAATACCGTTTGATCTGATAACTGTCTCGCCCTTAGATGTTGAAACAGCACCGTCAATGATAGCTGTGATCGATGTTTCCTTCTCGGAGATATCAACAACCTTCTGAACACCTGCTTCGATTGAACCGAACTCTGCTGCGAAATCAGCTGCAGACTTTCCGTTAACCGATTCTACATGCCACTTTCCTGCAACCTTGTTAATATCAATACCGCAAGCGGTAAGGCTTAATGCCATAACAGCAACAAGCATAAGTACTGTAACTATTCTAACTGATTTTTTCATTTCTAAATTCCCTTTCTCGATATAAAAAAATTCTCATATATACTGACTTGCGATTCTGAATTATACTCTTTAATTAATTTTTATGCAACTCCAATTTTCACATGAGAGAACTCTCTCCGAAAAGTCGTGAGCACAGCATCACAGACTGCATGTGTAGGCATATCATGTTCCCGATTACAGTTCAAAAAACCCCGTACTTAAAATTAGTACGGGGTTCGTATTCTCGACGATCGATCATCAGATATATTTAAGAAGGAACTCGTCTTCGGGAAGAGGCTTATCATAAACATATCCCTGAACATGTTCACATCCGCAATCAAGAGCGATCTGCTCTTCATCGGTATCTTCAACTCCCTCGCAAATCACGTCAAAATCAATCTGCTTACAAAGAGATATCAGACCGCTTAATATCTTAAGACCTTTAGGGCTTCGTGTACTGTTCTTAATGAAGCTTCTGTCAAATTTCACCACATCAATCGGCAATACCGAAAGTGAATGAAGAGAGCTGTATCCTGTACCGAAGTCATCCATGCTAACCATGAATCCGAATTGTTTAAGCTGTATCAGCTTATCGGAAATGATCCCGGATTCCGAAATAAAAGCAGACTCCGTCACTTCAAATTCAATATATTTCGGAGGGATGTTAAACGGTTTAAATACCTTTATGATCTCCTCAACCATACGTGAATTATAAAAATGTATACGTGAAAGGTTGATTGAAACCGTAACAGGTTCGCTTCCTATCTCAAGAAGCTGTTTGATCATGCTGAATACCGATCTCATAACAAAGAAGTCCAGATCGATGATCCTTCCACTGCTCTCAAGTATCGGTATATATTCACCGGGAGCCATGATCCTGCCGTTCTGACACTTTATCCTGCTGAGCGCTTCGGCACCTTCAAGTTTTTTTGTTCTGATGTTAACCTTGGGCTGATAATAAACAAGTATGTCATTATTTTTAAGTGCCGATTCAAAAATGGAAATGATCTCAGAAGTCTTCTCTTTTCCTTTGTACATTTCTTCACTGAAGATCACGTAAGGAGTGGAATAATCTCCTTTCATGCTGCGTCGTGCCATGTTTGCACGGTCTACGCATGCCACTATCTTCTCGTGAGAATCTTTGAGGATATATACACCGCACTGAAGGTGTAAAAGCACTGACTGGAATTGTCTTGTATTTTCGCTGATGAATTTATCGTTATACTTTTTCAGACCATAGTCAAAAAGATCGGGGTCCTTCGGAGTTCTGTAAAGACCCAAAATATGATCAGAATAGGGTCTGCAGGCGGTCACGCAATGATAATTGTCAATAACCGTGATATTTACAAGACTTTGAAGTAATTGATTACCGATCTCGTATCCATATATTTGATTGATGAATTTGAAATTTGATATGTCCATCGCGATGACAACAAACTGTTCATCATCGGACAACTGCTTCTCTTTAGCTTCCTCTGCTAACGCAAGGAAATCTTCATAGAAAGGCAAACCCGTGAGTTTATCATACTGTTGGATTTTATAATTAGGCATCTAATGCATCCCCTTGTGTAATAATTCACCTTGTGCCTCCCATTCGGACATGACCCAAAAGAATCATAAACCGTACCCTTCTCCAAATAGAATAGCACAAATAGAAATAATTTTCAACATTATTTTTCACATTTACGAATTATACTCAAAATGATATACAAGGGTTTTCTTTGGGAATTGTTTTATCAAAAATTACTTTCGAGCCTGTCTTTTCATGTTCTCAAAGTCTCCTTGTAACAATTTAAACAGCGCTTCTCCCTCATCTTCTCCGCATTTGTTTTTAAAGAATTTGTGAAGTTCATCTTTGTTGTTTGCTACAAGCAAAGCTTCATGAATCTTGGAGGCATATACATCAATTGTTTTAACGCTAAGGATGTCTTTGAGATAATCATATATATATTTCATATCCGGTCCTGCCGAAACAGGTTCAGTAGAATTTTGGCCTCTTTTTACCGCATCATCCGTATCAGAAGATGCTTTTCTTCTGCGACGATTCCGTTTTGCCCGCTTTTCCTGATTCTGGCCGCTCTCCGATGATGTGCTCTTTTCTCCGCCCGGTGTTGTCTTGTCGTTTTCAGCGGTTCCTTCGTCCTGCGAAGCACTGTCTTCAACGTCTTTTCGTCCCGTGATGACAGCCTTGTCATCATCTTGCTGACGCCTGTCCGCACCGTCTGTCTTTTTCTTTTTCTTCTTTATCGCACCGTTTCCCTCGATGGCTCCGTTTATGGGATGCTTAAGATCATAAGCGATCGCGGAGATTATATTGTCAAATTTCCCGAGACTGATCGGATAATCGGTAAAATACCTTTCACAAAAGGTCAGTGCCGATTTAAAACCGTTATCATGACTTACGATCGAGAAGAATCCTTTTTTGTAACGTTCTATCATTGCGCCGAGCAGCGAAACGATCTGAAAATCCATCGCATTCGATCCGACAAAGTTTGTATTGATGAACTTAACGGTCGCCTTGCTGTTATTGATATTCTCAAGCGTCGGTATTGTCAGATTGTTTGCATTCTCGCTGTAGAATATAAAAACCTGATCATCGGCTTCAAGAGAAAGCACTCCTTCAAGTCCGTTACTTCTTACATTTTCGAGATCGATAAAGAAAAATCTCATCTACTTTAGTCCTCCAAATCATTTGTCATGTGCTTTTATTTTACCCATCCTCTTATGAGACTGATCTCACGCTTATACCCTTCATCATCACAAGGTGTCTCAAGGATAAAGGGCTTATCTTTCAGTGCCGGATGGTTTACGATACGCTTTAAGGCCTCCGCGCCTATATTGCCGTCCCCAATCTTCTCATGTCTGTCTTTGTGTGCGGCAAGTACGTTCTTACTGTCGTTTATATGGACCGCAAAAAGCCTCTCGAGTCCGATGACATCATCAAAACGCTTCAGAACACCGTCAAGATCGTTAACGATATCATAACCGCCGTCCCACACATGGCAGGTATCCAAACATACCCCGATTTCCTTCGGATTACCGAGAATATCCATTATTTGAGCGAGCTCTTCAAAAGTTTTTCCGACCTCACTTCCTTTTCCCGCCATAGTTTCAAGCAGAACAGTCGTTGAGATGCCCGGAACAGCCACTTCTTTGAGGGCATCGGCTATAAGCGTTATTGCTGCTTCTTCTCCCTGTCCCACATGAGACCCCGGATGAAGGTTATAGTAGTTTCCCGGAATGTATTCCATTCTTTTTATGTCATCCGCGAGCATATTCCGCGCAAACGTTCTTATGTCTTCCTTATCGGAGCAGAGATTCATCGTATAAGGTGCATGTGCGACAAGCTTCCCGAAATTATGCTCTTTCATAAGAGCGATAAGTCCTTTCGCGTCTTCCGGATCTATCGCGGCTGCCGAGCCGCCCCTCGGATTTCGCGTAAAAAACGCAAATGTATTGCCTCCGACAGCAAGCGCTCTTTTACCCATCGCAACAAATCCGCCTGATGATGAAACATGATTTCCTATGTATATTCCCATAGAGTCCTTTCTTCAACCTCTTTAAAATTGACTTCGGGCCCTTTTTCTGTTTTCACAGATTCTTCAAGGCTCAGATGTTATCTCCCATTGCTTTCACAAATCTGTCGCGTATCACGTCGTCGGGATAATTGCCAAGCTTTTCAAATGCTTCCTTAGTGACAAAACCTCCTGCCATGGCTGCATGTCCTCCGCCGCTTCCGATACCCTCAAGAGCCTTTCTTGTAACCTCACCGGCATTAACCTGTGTTCTTTCGGATCTGACAGAGAACTTCACACCGTCATCTCTCTCACTATATACGATAGCGACCTCAACTTCAATCAAAGCAAGGATAAAGTCGGAGAGTATCGCTATAAGCGCGTCGGGACACGCAAATTCAACTTTGGAAAATCCCGCGCAACCGTAAAGCTGTATATTCTCGATTGCTGCACCGTAGGCCTGGAGATCTTTGTATTCCATGTTATTGCCTTCAAGCATAAGAAGTGATTCCTTATCGATATAATCAAAAAGGAATCTAAACGCATCAATATCCTCCGGCGTTACGCCTCTCACGAACTGAAGCGTATCCATCTTAATGCCGTAGAGCAATGCAGTTGCTGTGTTTTTGTCGGGTATTATACCGAGATCTTTAAAATATCCCGTTATGATCGTAGCACATGCACCCACAATCCTTTGATCGAAATATTTGTATTCAACCTGTACAAATGTGGGATGATGATCGATCGCGGCGATTTCCTCTCCCGTAACATCAAGGATATTGCCGGCATTCTTTTGAGAATCAACGCAGATGATATAATCGTCGTTTGTAAGCTTATCCGAGATGCTGTCATGTGAGAACATCTCAATATCAAATATCTCTATCATCTTTGTTGTGCTGATCTTATCGATCTTTCCGACGTAAATGATCGTCGATCCGATCCCAAAATGTCCAAACAACTTTTGGAGACCATATGCGGATGCAATAGCATCGGGGTCCGGAAAATTGTGCGTCTGTATGTAGACATGTCTACCTTCACAAATTTTGATCAGTTTTCTGACATCCATTTTAAAAACCTCCGATTAACCATTCAAAACCTTTTAGATTATACCATAGCACCGGCAAATATGAAAATAGAAAAGCAGTCGGGAAAGGCCGCTTTTTCTATTTGTCTCATCAGTCCCGTGTGCTCCCCGGTGGCCGGCTGTTATCCGCCGGCATATTTCTCCGGTATCAGCATCTGAAGCTCTTTTATGCGTTTTCCTGTGCACTCCGGAACATCCGCGAGCTGAAAAGGTATGCCGAGTGCCTCATATTTCGGAATGCACATCTTGTGAAACGGAAGCAGTTCGATACGCTCAACCCCTTCGTAACACTCAGCGATCCGAACGAGTCTTTTTATACCTTCCTCGTTTTCTGTGATCCCCGGGATCACAACATGCCTTATCCAGATCCTCACGTGGGCTTTCGACGCCTCTTCGAGGAAATTCTTCACAACATCGAGCGATCCGTTGGAATAACGCTTATAGTCCTCCTGCGAAGTAAACTTGATATCGCACAGCGTTATGTCGGTATTCTTCAGGAGCGCGGCAAGTTTTTCACCCGTGCATCCGTGCCCCGATGTATCAAGGCATGTCGATATTCCTTCTTTTTTCATCAGGCCGAATAATTCGCTGACGAATGCAGCCTGCATAAGCGGTTCACCACCCGAAACGGTAAGTCCACCGTTTTTTCCGAAATATGTCCTGTAGCGAAGGACTTTTTGAGCGACCTCATCACTGCTCATGAGATCGCCGCCTTCTCTCGTCCACGTGTCGGGGTTATGACAGTACGCACAACCGACAGAGCATCCCTGCAGGAACACGACACACCTGATGCCGGGTCCGTCCACGCCGCCCATACTCATTATAGAATGGATTCTACCTGTTTGTAACGAACCGTTATCCACAAAATTGTCTTTTTCGCTCATAGCTCCTTTTCTCTGAGGTCCCGATTTATACGCCCTCATGGAATGTTCTGCTGATAACTTCCTTCTTCTGCTCAAGTGTCAGTTTGTTGAAGAGAACCGCATAACCCGAAACTCTTATCGTAAGCGTCGGATACTTTTCGGGATTCTTCATTGCATCGATAAGGAGTTCTCTGTCGAGTACATTGACATTAAGATGATGCGCTCCCCGAGCGAAATATCCGTCAAGTATGTTTATGAGATTGCTCCTTCTCTCTTCCCACGAATGACCGAGAGCCGCAGGAATGATCGAGAATGTATTGCTGATGCCGTCCTTGCATGTCTGATACGAAAGCTTTGAAACCGAATTAAGCGATGCAAGGGCTCCGTTCTTGTCTCTTCCGTGCATGGGGTTTGCTCCGGGTGCGAAAGGTTCCCCGGCTTTTCTGCCGTCCGGCGTGTTTCCTGTTTTCTTTCCGTACATAACATTGGACGTAATGGTAAGAACAGACAGTGTGTGTTCCGCATTTCTGTAAGTCGGATTCTTTTTAAGCGCTTCAAGGAAGAGCTTTGTCTGTTCTACGGCGATCATATCTACCCTGTCGTCATCATTGCCGTAGCACGGAAATTCGCCAATCGTCTCAAAGTCCTTAATGAGGCCGTTTTCATCACGGATGGTACGAACCTTGGCATATTTGATCGCAGAGAGCGAATCGGTAAGAACCGAAAGACCCGCAACTCCGAATGCCATATATCTGTGAACGTCGGTGTCATGAAGTGCCATCTGTGTTTTCTCGTATGCATACTTGTCATGCATGTAATGGATCATGTTCATAGCCTTTACATATGTTGACGCAAGCCAGTCGCGATAAAAGCTCATACGTTCCATGACCTTGTCATAATCAAGGTATTCGTCTTCATAAACAGGCATCTCGGGTCCGATCTGCATATCATAACGCTCGTCCTTGCCTCCGTTAAGGCTCATCAGAAGAAGCTTTGCAAGATTTGCGCGTGCGCCGAAGAACTGCATGTCCTTTCCGAGACGCATAGCCGAAACACAGCAGGCGATGCCGTAATCGTCGCCGTAGATCGGTCTCATAAGGTCATCGTTTTCGTACTGGATGGCATGTGTATCGCAGGAAACCTTTGCACAGAAATCCTTAAAACCTTCAGGCAGATCTTTCGACCAAAGCACCGTAAGGTTCGGCTCAGCGGAAGGTCCGAGCGTATAAAGAGTGTTGAGTATTCTGAAAGATGTCTTTGAAACAAGCGTCGATCCGTCAAGCGCCATACCGCCGACTGACTCCGTGATCCACATGGGATCACCGGCAAAGAGCTCATTATATTCGGGGGTACGCAGGTGTCTTGCCATACGGAGTTTCATGACAAAATCATCGATTATCTCCTGAACTGCCGTCTCGTCATATCTGCCTTCACGCAAGTCTCTTTGGAAATAAATATCAAGGAATGTAGAAACCCTGCCGAGACTCATCGCTGCGCCGTTCTGTTCTTTGATGGCTCCGAGATATCCGAAATAGAGCCACTGAACCGCTTCTTTTGAGTCGGTTGCGGGTTTGCTGATGTCGATTTCATAAAGAAGAGCCATTTCCTTGAGTTTTCCGAGGAAATTGATCTGTTGATAAAGCTCTTCGAGACGTCTGATCGTCTCAGCGTCGCAGGGATTTGCTGCAAGAGCTTCTTTGTCTTTCTTCTTTTCTTCGATAAGTCTGTCAACACCGTAAAGAGCCACTCTTCGGTAATCGCCGATGATCCTTCCCCTTCCGTAAGCATCGGGAAGGCCTGTGATTATCCCCGCGTGACGCGCTTTACGTATTTCCTCGTTGTAAACGCGGAAAACACCGTCATTATGAGTCGTTCTGTAAAGGAATTCTTCCTCCACTTTTTCCGAAAGCTCATAACCGTATGCCTGACATGCCTTACGTGTCATATTGAGACCACCGAAAGGATTTACTCCTCGTCTGAGCGGTCTGTCCGTCTGTAAACCTACAATAAGCTCATTTTCCTTATCAAGGTATCCGGGCTTGTAGTTTAAAAGCGACGTTACATGCTGAGTATCGATGTCAAGGACACCTCCGAATCTCATCTCGAGTTCAAAAAGACCGTCAAGCTTATGAGAAAGCTTCTTCGTTCTCTCCGTGGCACCCGCAAGGAAATCTCCGTTTCCTTCGTATGACTCGTGATTGTTCATGATGAAATCTCTTACATCGATCGTTTCCTGCCATTTTGTACCCTTAAATCCGTTCCAGGCTTCCATGATCTCTCTCCTTTTCTAAATGTGCCGGGTCAATAATCATCATGCCCTTCTTTTCCGGAAAATAAAAGAAGGGCAACTTCGTTTTGAAGTTGCCCAGACGGTCGGCATTAATATACCTTGCGGTATACGACGATCCCACGTGGTGAACTCCACTGATCCGTCAGGAATCGTCTTCTTTATAACTATATTATTATCACATCTTATTGATAACTGCAAGTATAGCTTCTGACTCAAAAGGCTTGGTCACAAATTCGGATGCGCCGAGCTTAAGAGCATCAACCATATTTGTGTGCTGTCCGGCAGCCGTAACCATGACTATCTTGGCAGCACTGTCAACTTCTTTGATCGCTTTAAGTGCCTGAAGTCCGTCCATAACAGGCATCGTTATATCGAGTGTTGTAATATCGGGTGAAAGCTCTTTAAACTTTGTAAGGCCGTCCATTCCGTCGATTGCCTCACCTATTACTTCGTGTCCTCCCTCTTCGAGGATGGTCTTTAAAACCTTGCGTGAGGTTCTTGAATCATCCACGATCAATATCTTAGCCATATCTTTCCCCCCTTAATTATATTGAAATAGTTGAACCAAAAGCACAAACAAGCATAACTTCGCGTCCTAAAATATTAACAGGCATCTTAACAAGGCGATCTGCGCTTAATTTGACAAGTCCGTTTCTGTATGAAGGAGGAAGCATGTCAAGCTTGATCTTTGAAGCAATACCCGTTGCAAAGAGACCGTTGATACAGTTGATAAATTCAGCAACAGAATCAAGAGCATCAAGATCCACCTCGGGGAACTCTTCTTTGCCGAATGTTTCAGCGATTGAAAGAAGCGAATCACCGTTTCCTCCGAAAGCAAGACCGGCAGCTCTGTCTCCTCTGAGGTTCTGAACCGCAGCACCGTCAAAGCTTTCATTGCGTCCCCACGACGCACTTCCGATATAAGCATCGCTGTCGATAAGTCTGATGATCGTTCTAACCGCAACGCTTATATACTCAACCTGTATGGGATCCGTCCCCTCGGGAACAAAAAGAGGCACGATCCTGTCGGCATCGCCCGACTTTATTGAGTCCATATCGGTGGCGGTAAAGTTAAGTTCCTTTTGATAATCAACAAATGCTTTTTCAAAAGCATCAAGAGTCATAAAACCGTTATCGGTTATTGCCTGAGCAAATGTAAGATACTGATTTCCCTGAAGCCCGAGAAGACGACCTACCTGATCATCCGTCAGATATCCTTTTTCTACGGCAATATCACCGAATCTCTTATCCATAACAGCCTGAAGCTTATTAACCTCTGCCGCTTCTTCCGCCGTCATGAGTTTTTCGGACACCGCAATGAGTCCAAGCTTAACACGAACCTTTTTCTGTGATTCGATGGCCTGTCCGAGCTGCTCCTTACTTATCAGTCCCTTCCTGACAAGATAGTTTCCAAAAAGCTGATTCACCATATATTCAGCTACTCTCCTTTCAATAGTACATTTTCCTATTTTTAAGAGATACATGTCGATCAACGTCCCCCGTTAACAGCCAGTCCAAGATGACCTGTACCCCTTTAAGGATAATTCTTCTCCCGTAGCTAATTATACTTAAACATACCCGCTTTGTAAAGAAATCTTTCAAATCTTGAAGATATGTTTATGATTACTTCACGAAACGAAACCATTGCCTATCCGCCCGCTTCCCGGATGAGTTGGAGTTTGGCCCTACACCTGCTGTGCAAGGGGTTTTCTGGTCTTTTTTCTCGTGATCTCAACAAGATTGAGTTTCGTCATATCTACAACCCTTGTGGGTATCCTGTCTTCCTTGCAAAGATCCCTGAGCTCTTTCATCAGGGCTTCTCTGTGTTCCCCGCCGACCATATCTATAAAATCTATTATTATGATCCCGGAGAGATTTCTGAGTCTGAGCTGCTTTGCCACTTCTCTGGCGGCCTCGATGTTTATCCTGAAAAATGTTTCCTGTTGTCCCTTTTTGCCACTGACGGCCTTGCCCGTATTCACATCGATCACAGTGCATGCCTCAGTCGGCTGGATAACAAGGAAAGCTCCGCTTTCAAGCCACACTCTTTCCTTGAGGGCATCTTCTATCTTATCTTTAAGCTTGTATAATCCGCAAAGGTCGAGCGGTCCCTCCGAAATGTATAATTCGACCTTATCTGTGTCGTCCTGTCCGGTTGTTTTCATGTATTCGATCACAGAATCAAAGATCTCTTCGTCATTTGTCCTGATCCTGTCGATATCGGTACTGCAAAGATCCCTGACCGCCCAAATATACGAAGGTTTTGTTCTGTACAAAAGTGAAAACGGCTTTCTGTGAACACCCTCGGTGACCAGTCTGTCATATACCTCAAGCAGATTTTCCGCTTCAGCTCTCAACATGGCTTCGTCACAGTACATCGCATTTGTCCTGATTATAAAACCGCATTTTTCACGGGTAAAATCTCCGACTATCGACTTTAGCCTTGTTCTCTCCCCGGGATCCTCAACCTTTTTCGAGATGCCCAGAACATTTCTTCCGTGAACAAGAACGAGATATCTTCCGGTAAGGCAAAAATCTGCCGTCGCCTGAGGTGCTTTAAGTGCACTTCCTTCTTTCGTGATCTGTACTATGATCTCATCTCCGGCTCTTAAAGGTCCGTCATGAAACACTCCGGCGCACACAGGATTAACGACTTCGTCAAGTGAAAGGTAGCACATCCGTCCTCCTTCGATCTCGACAAAGGCCGCATTTATATTGGATATTATATTTTTAACCTTTCCGAGATATATCTTACCGAGTAACTCCCCTGCCTCAAGGTCTTCGATCTGTACTTCAACAAGCTCGTTCCCATCGAACAAGCTTGTGATCACCTTATCTTTGTCTTTAACGATCACCAGATCTTTCACTTTGTACCTTCCTTACCTGCCCGGAGGGACAAGATTCCCTCCGATTTTCTTACATGTCAAGGGGAACGAGATTCCCTCCGATTCTCTTATATGTCTCCATCCTGTGAAGAGCGAACGCATGTCTGTTATACTCAATCCCGAGAACTCCGCAAAGAGCTTCCGTTACAAGTGCCGGCTTAATGTTCATCGCCGATCCCGACGCAACACAGACAAAGAATTTTCTTCCGTTCTCAAATGTGTCCGCATGAGCGGTATTGTCGATTCCTTCGGCAAAAGACCTTGTTATGTTCTTATCACCGTAAAATCCCGGATCCTCCGCGTCAAGGAAAGCATCTCCCTGCGGATATATCCTGTAGATATACGGTTTTATGTCCGTATCTTCCGTCGTCTTTTTTGTACTCTTTTCAACTACAATGCTTTCCCCCGAAAAGAACTCTCCGATTGCCGCGCGCAGCCTGTCCTCGCCGGGTACCTCCGAATATCCGTCTTTCCATGATATCATATACTCAGCCGCCGATACAAGCGACATAAGGCTGTCCCTGTGAGTTCCTTCGGGTACCTCGGGCAGCTTTGAGCACGAAAGGAGTGCAAACCCTTCGCTCATCTGAGCGCTCATCCTGTCAAAAACCTCACGCTCATCAAGCTCTTCGGCAAAATCCACCTCCATATACTCCGCATCACTTGAAACACCGAGTGAAAGCGGATGGGCAAACGTCATGATCTGATGGGGAGTAAACCCCTGAGAATATCTGACGGGGAGATCGGCACGTCTGATGACTTTTTGAAAGTATCTCATCACATCGAGATGTCCGATAAACCTTAATGCCCCGTACTTGGCAAATCTGATCCTTAGCGTCATGGCGCCTCCTGTTCTGTACTATAATTCAAGTCTCTCTCTGTAGGTCTTATTTGTTTCTCGTTTCCACACAAACGCCCGTATTCCACTCATTACAGCCGCACGCCGAGCATCTCTGACGGCAGTTGAGCGTTACAAGCCCCTGCTTAGACCTTTCATACTCACGTGCAAGGAACTTCTTTGATATACTCGCGTCTATAAAATCCCACGGAAGGATCTCATCGGTGCTTCGTTCCCTTGTTGTATAGAAATCCATATCTATTCCTGTTTTTTTGAGAGCGTCGGTCCATCTCTTCATATCAAAGTGATCCGTCCACGCATCAAAAAGCGCGCCGTTCTTATAAGCCTCAAGTATAACGGCTCCGACCCTCCTGTCGCCCCTTGCGAGCAGCCCCTCAAGGATCGACGTATCGCTGTCATGCCAGTTGTATTTAATACTCTTTGCATTAAGCTGTTCCGCAAGAGTACTTCGAAGGAGACTCTTCCTTCTGAGGTATTCATCGGGCGTGATCTGTGCCGCCCATTGGAACGGAGTAAAAGGCTTCGGAACAAAATACGATGTGCTTACAGTAATTGCGACCTTTCCGTTTCTCGTAGCCTTGGGAATGTTTTCATAATATTCTCTGGCGATCTTGTCGGCAAGGATCGGAATGCCCATGACATCCTCATCCCTTTCAAAGGGCTGTCCGAGCATAAAGTAAAGCTTTACTTTGTTCCATCCGAGCTTAAACGCATCAAGTGCGCCCGTAAGTATCTGTTCCTCGGTAAGTCCCTTGTTAATGACATCACGCATATACTGGGTTCCGCCTTCAGGCGCAAATGTTATCGAGCTTTTCTTAACATCCTGAACCTTTCCCATTACATCAAGCGCAAATGCATCGATCCTGAGTGACGGAAGAGAAATATTAACCTTGCGGTTTCCCATCTCCGTTATAAGGAAATCAAGAAGCTCCTTAAGCTTTGTATAATCACTGGAGCTGAGCGAGCTGAGATTTATCTCCTCGTAACCGGAATTTTTTATCATGTCTATGGCATATCGTTTTAAGAATTCGAGACTTCTCTCTCTTACCGGTCTGTATATCCATCCGGCCTGGCAAAATCTGCAACCTCTTATGCAGCCCCGCTGTATCTCGAGCGTTACACGATCCTGAACTGCTTTTATATACGGAACTATCGGTTTTTCCGGATAATAGGTATCCGACATGTCTTTGACCACCTGTCTCTTTATCTTCGCAGGCGCATCATCCTTCGGTCCGAAATGTGAGATAAGACCGTCCGGCCCGTACTCCACTTCATAAAGAGAGGGTACGTAAAGGCCTTCTATATGTGAAGCGGCCTTGAGGAAATCTTTTCTTTTACCGCCCTCTGCTTTGATACGCTTATATGTATCAAGCATTTCATAATACACAGTCTCCCCTTCGCCTATGTAAAAGATATCAAAGAAATCGGCTATAGGCTCGGGGTTATAAACACAGGGCCCGCCACCGATAACGATCGGTTCGTCCTCACCGCGTTCATCGGCCATAAGATGTATACCCGAAAGATCGAGCACCTGCAGAACATTTGTGTAACACATCTCGTACTGAAGTGTTATCCCGAGGAAATCAAAATCCTTTATGGGATCCTGACTTTCAACGGCAAACAGAGGGATATGCTTTTCCCTCATGATCGCGTCAAGATCGGGCCATGGTGAATAGACTCTTTCACAGTACGTATCTTCACGCCTGTTAAACATATCATAAAGGATCATAATGCCGAGATGTGACATTCCTACTTCATAGACATCGGGAAAACACATACAAAAGCGTATATCCACCTTTGATGTGTCTTTCATAACGGCATTGATCTCGTGCCCGATATATCGTGCCGGCTTATCAATGCTTTCGAGTATTTCGTCACTTAATGCAAGTTTTCTCAAAGTACGTGCTCCTTTCGGGATCATCGACATGTTTGCTGCGTGGTTCGCGGCTATTCGGCCGCAAAGCGGAGATCACAACTATTTGGAAAAACCGCCTGACTCGTGCCGGTAAATATCGCGAGTTCGCGGCGGTTGTTCACTGATCTTATCTTAACAGTTTAGTTTATATGTTCGTCAAAATACGCCTCTACCATCGTATCGGCAAGAGCTTCGTCAAGTCCTTCGATCTCTTTCATGAGTTCATCCTTGACATACTCGATCTCTTTCATGTACTTGACTTCCTCAGGTTCTACCGAGGCAAACATCTCTTCAATGTTTTCTTTAACGACATGCTCGTCAAGCCAGGTCTGAACGCTCTCTTTGATCTTCTCTTCGTCTCCGACCTTTTCCTGGGCCCTGCGGGCTCTCATTGCCGCATTAATGCCTACAAGACAACATCCGAGTGACATAGCTCCGAGAACTATGACGGAAGGGATTGACGAAAACCACGGGATAACGTCAAGTGCTCCGAGCACAAAAAGTACTATAAGTATGACAGCGAACACAAGAAAAGTCACGGCTGTCTGAACCATGTCACGGCTTTCGTCCGCTTTACTTACATATACTTTCGCAGGTTCGCGGCTACGCTTGATCTGCGATTTAAACTCTTCCAGCTCCTCTTCCGAAAGATCTTCGGGATTTATGAGGCCTTCTTCATCTATACCTTCTTCGATACTTTCGATCTCAATATCGGTATCGTTTTCCTCGGGGATTTCTTCCTCGGGCAACTCATCAACAAGGTCGCTGCCGCAATCGGCACACTTTTCGATCCCTTCCTGATATTCTGTTCTGCACTTGGGACACCAGGGCATATGCTCCTCCTCTTGAAACGCATTTTTTCAATAAATAACGATACAACAATCAAAGATGCTTTTCAAGTCCGTCAGCGTTTTTTATTCTTGATTACCTCAACCGTACATGCAAGACTTCTGCCGTTGACAACCGCATAAACCTTTGTCTTTCCGACCTTTCTTGCCGTTATCGTTCCGTTGGATATATCGGCGATTGCCTGATTGTCGGTATCCCAGCGCACGGTGAGCGTATTTGAACCCGTTCCGTCTATCTCAAGCTTTATCTTATTTGATTCGTACTGCGCAAGCTTAATGTTCGTCCTGCTCAGGCCTACGACAAATACTCTGACTGAGCCTTTCTTTCCGGATTTTGTCATAAGCGTTATCGATGCAGATCCGACCGACTTGGCCGAAATCTTTCCTGTCTTTTCGTCAACCGATGCCACGACGGGGTTGTCGCTGCTCCATGTGTAAGATTCCGTAAAGTTCGAAGGAACTATTGTAAACGGTACGGTCTTTGATTCTCCCGGAGTCATGATAACTTCCGAATCGGAGAATATTACGTTTGTAGCGAATACAGGGTTGCTTACCATAACAGTGACGTAAGCCTTGACATCGGGGTTATCCCTGGCTGTCGCTATGATCGTTGTTGTTCCCGCCGAAAGAGCCGAGATCTGACCGTTTTTGTTTACAACGGCTATCTTTTCGTTCTCGCTTGTCCACAAAGGCTTATAAGTGGTGCTTGCGGGAACCGTCGAGAATCTGATCTTTCTCGATTCTCCGACTATCATGTTTATAAGCTGGTCTTCGCCGTTGATCTCGATTTCATCCGTACCGTCAATGACAGTAACCTCGCACTGCGCATATGCTCCGCTCTCGTCCGTTGCCGAAGCGGTTATCACGGTCTTTCCGACCTTAACGCCCAAAAGTACGCCTTTTTCATTGACTTTACAGATCTTGGAATCGTCCGTAGACCATTCTAACTTTTTATTTGTTGCGCCTTCATTTACGATAGTGGCTTCGAGCCTGAGTTTCTTTCCGACTCCGACCTCGGCCTCTTCTTGAAGGTTAATGACCGTTACGTTTTCTATGACGGTAACGATACAATATGCCATAAAATCACCGTCATCGGTAACGCATCTGACAAGTGTGGTTCCGCCCTTAATACCCTTAACCGTACCTTTCTTGTCTACAGTTGCGATCTGAGTATTGTTTGACGACCATGTGAGCGAGTCGTCGGAAACATTCTTGGGTGAAACGGTTGCTTCAAGCGTCAGCTCTTCTCCGACATGAATCGTAGCTTCATTAAGATTCAGGCTGACCCCTGTAACCTGCTGGACGACCTCGACCGAGCAATATGTCGAAAGCCCACCCGAAGTTCTTACGAAGATAACGCAGTTTCCTTTTGCTTTTGCTGTTATCTTACCGTTTTTGGAAACAGTCGCAACCTTGGTATTGGTACTCTCAAACGTGAGCACATCCGATGATGTGACGGGATTGAGTGCTACTTCAAGGAGATAATGCTCTCCGACATTCATCGTTATCGAAACGATATCGAGCTTGATCGATTTGGCCGACTGAAGGACATGCACGGTTATCATCTTGAATATGCCGGTACCGTCGGTAGACTCTACGGTAACAACCGTCGTTCCCGCATTCTTACCTGTGACATATCCGCTGCTGTCAACCGAACAAACCTTGGAATCGAGAACGTTCCACTTAAGCTTAAGGTTCGAAGCGTTATCGGGCTTGATCGTATATGTGATACGCTGTTTTTCTCCTACATAGATCGTTATCTCGGTACTGTCAAGCGTGATATCGGTAATACCCTGTGTCACAACAAACGTACATTGGTCTGTAAGACCGTTTTCCGAAACAACGGTTATAACGGCCGTTCCGGGTTTAACAAGCGTTACCTTACCGTTTGAATCAACGGTAACTACCTTTTTGTTTGATGATTTCCACTCAAGCTTCTGATTTTCGGGAAGCGCCGGGGTACATACAACATACAGCTGATAATACTTCTGTGACTGTGGAAGTGTTACCTCGTGTTCCGAAAGCGTGAGCGACGCAAGCTTGTTGACAACCTTGATGATCTTTGAAGCCACGATACCGTTATCTTTGTTGAGCGCCGTGATAACGACCGTTCCTTCCTTAACACCCGTGATAGTCATGGACAGATCGGACTTCTCGGCTATCGACGTGATCGATTCATCCGAACAGGTCCATGTGAGCGTTGATTTACTGAGCTTTGGCGAAACATCGGCCGAAATGGTAAGATTCTCACCTACCATCACATAGTCGGTACTTGATTTGAGGGTTATCGCATTGACCGCGTCAACAACATTAAAGCGGCATCTTGCTCTCCTCTTTGTTCCGTTTTCGGTCCATATATAGCAGTAGACGCTGGCATCACCGACTCCGACAGCAGTTACAACACCCGAGGAGTCTACTTTAACAACCTTTTCATTTCCTGATTTCCACTCAATCTTTCCGGAATACTCACTCGGTGCCTCGAGCTTGATCACAAAGCTCTCACCCTTGTAGAGTGTTTCCGCAGTGGTATTGAGAGCCATTCCCTCGACAACTTCGACATCGAGCTTAAGGCTCGATCCGTCGTAGTTAATGTCTGCGGGTGAAGATGCAAACGATCCGAAAAGCTCATCGATCGAAACATAAGGCGTTGCCGTGATACGTGCCTTTCCTTTGGCAACCGCTTCGATCACACCGTCTTCAAGTCCTACGGTCGCAAATTCATCTTTGTTCGATGTAAAGTGGAACGAATCGGCAGGGAGATTGGAATTTTCCATAATATCGTACGAATCGAACGATTCTCCCTTATTATAAATACTAAGCGTCAGGCTGTCCGTTCCGAATGACAACGGTACAACGAGCGTTATCTGAAGTTTATTTATCAGTCTGTTTTGAATGTAATCGTAAGTCGGTATCGACGAATCATCCTTTTTTATCGGTATTGCACCGAGAACATATACACCTGCGGGAAGCTTCTTTAAAGTAACCGTTCCGGTGGCTTCGCTGATATCGATCTTATCCTTAAATGCCTTATCTTTGGTGACATCTTTGGATTCGAGGATCTGTTCGCCTTTAAACAGATGCCAGTCAAGATCCGCCGCATGGAATGCGTTAGTATTGATGACTACATTTTCACTGTCCTGTATCGCTTTCGCGGTAAATTTGTATTTGTAATCGGTAGTAACCCCCGTGACGACAGCCTCGGGCACAACAATAACATTAAACGAAAGCGTATTGCCTCCCGTATCTGTCGTAACGCTTATACGGCAGAATCCCGCGGCATGGGCGGTTATAACACCGTCTCTGTCGACGGTACATACGGAATTATCCGTAGATGTCCAGTTTAGTGCATATTCCGTAGATTCGAAAGAGCCTGCGGGAGCATTGCTCGATACTTTACCGGTATAGCCCGAAGCAGGCAGGAAATTATAGTCGACGTTACGCAGCCTTCTCACGTAATGATAACAATCCGGGTGCGTTGAAGAGTTTTCGGTATATAGTTGCAGCGTCATTTGCCCGTCTTCGTTTTGGGCCGTCAAAAGTCCGTATCCTGCCGGAGTACTCGATGCTGCTTTTATATTGTTGGCGTCATCCCATTCAAGCGGTACCTTGATGACACAAGCAACCGCAACGATGGGAACGCTGCTGCCGGGGGGTGTAAGTGAAACTGTAAGACCCGAATATCCGGGTGCTTTGATCGTAAGATTGACAGTTGTATTCATACTGCTTCCGGTATCGATCCCGATAACGTTCGGGTTATCGGCTCTCCACTCAATGGCGGTTCCCGAAGCAAGTACTATGGGCGAATTGGCATCCTTTGTCGAAAGGTAGATTTGAAGGGTTCTCGCTCCGTTGTCATAATCGGAATAGTTGATCTCGTCCCCGCTGAAATAACGCTTTGCGCTCGTAACAAGACAATAAGTATCTGTCGATTCGGCGGGAACCGTTTCGGCAGCATGAACTTCCTTCTCTCCGACATTCATCGGCAAAAGGCTTATCACAATGGCGGCAATGCACAAAAAGCTTATTATTTTGGCTAATTTCGTTTTCATAGACAGTACCTCCGTTGTTTCTCTTCTAAATCCAATTATTAATATATATCGACAATCCTTTGCGACGGATTAACCCTTTTCGCTGCGGTTCCCCACCCCACGTTTTTTCGTTCCGATCTCCTGTTTTTTTCCTTTGGCCGTAGGTTTTTCACTGTTCCGGTCTACGGTCGATCCCGAAATTTACTGTTCCTTGTCCTTTTTTGCCGTTTCTTTGGTATCGAACTTCGAGAAATAATCGTCGATCATCTTCCCGATCATATGTTTTTTCATATAAACGTCAAAACTGAGCATGCTTATGAACGAAAACATCTGGAGCAGCTCTTTGTCTTCACATTCTTCAAGGCTCTCAAAACTCTTCCTTGACTTTCTGTACTTGTGTACAACATCTCTTGTTACATCAAAGCTTTGTTCCTGCTCTATCTCAAAAATCTCGGCATATATCTTTTCATAATTGACGTCACCTTCACCCTTAAAAAACTTTTCGGTCAGGGGATGAAGGATGCTCCTCGTGTCGTTAATCGACAGTATGTTTTTAAGGTAATACACAAACAGGAGCAGATACATATGCTCTTTGGTGTATTTTTTCTTCTCAGGCGAAGGAAGAAGATCGTTCTTGGTATAATTATTAATCATTGTCTTGGTCAAAAGCTTGTCATCACTGTAGCGTTTTGATGTCTCAAGATGTTCGTCGAGGAAACTTGTGACCTGATCCATATACAGATCTATACCCGGCACCTCGCCCGGCTGTACGTAATTGATCGATTTCAGCTTTGCAACTATGTTGCTTATATGATCAAAATTATTATTCACGATTTTCCTCCTCCAATGATTTATTACCCGGTCCCCAAAGCTAAAAACCCGGTCCCCCAAAAAAAGATCCCGCGAGAAACAGATGTCATATTAAAGAAAAACCGGAGCAGGCCAAAGGTTTTTGACCCCGCTCCGGGATATCTCAGTTTCAGATGATCAAACCTCGCCGTCGATGTCGTCCTCATCGAGATCCTCATCCTCGAGGTCATCAAATTCAGCGATATATTTGGGATTAACCCACTTGTATACGAGATAAGCAATAACTGCAACCGCTGCTACCGAACCGATTATGGCGAGTGCGATAACGATTCCGTTATTTTTCTTCTCTTTCTTGTGGATAAGATCGTTAAGCTTTGTCTGAGCGATAAGATCGTTCAATTTTTCGGATACAGAATCCTTGCTGAAAAATTTCATTGTAAATCCCTACCTTTCCATAACTGTCAATATTCACCGCTATTTTTATCAGTACCGTATGCCTTATGGGACGCCGGCTCGGGGAACCTTTCGACCTCAGTGCCTCCCGTCTTACAGGATACGTACTATGATAACTATCTGATATATAAATATATCATAACCTTCATACCTTTTCAAGTCTGGCAAATGACGCCATTACTCTTCTCTGTCCCGACGGGAAGTCAACGGTTACCTTATAATCGTCACCGCTCTTCTCCATCTCAAGGACCTTGCCGGTTCCGAATTTAACGTGCTTTACCGTGTCCCCGACTTTATAATCCACATTTCCTTTGGGAGTTCCTTTATGGATCCCCATCTGTTCAAAAGCACCGAGTCCCACAGTTTTTCCGGTTGTCCCACTCATGCCGGACGTCCCGGCTCCGGACGTGCTCTTGTTTCGGTGCTCGGAAATATAGGAATTTTGACCCGGATAAAATCTTCCCGATCTGTCAGCTTCAGGCATTTTTCCGTGAGAATAACTATCGCCGTCATCGGACGAACGCCTGATGGATGCCGCTGATGTGGCATCCCGTGTCATCTTGACCTTGAGAAGATGTCTCGGGATTTCTTTGACAAAACGTGATATCGGATTGAACGAGAGCTGTCCTCTGATCATTCGCTGCCTTGCCGCTGTAAGAATCAGAGACTCTCTCGCACGGGTTATGCCAACGTAGCACAAACGTCTCTCTTCTTCTATCTCGGCTTCGGGGTCATCGGCATTTATGGACATATATCCGGGGAATATGCCGTCTTCCATGCCTGCAAGATAGACTACCGGGAACTCAAGTCCCTTCGCACTGTGAAGCGTCATAAGCACAACACAATCCGTGTCTTCGGAATAACTGTCTATATCCGCAACAAGCGAGACTTCATCAAGGAAAGCCTCGAGTGTCGGTACTTCGCCGGCATCAAGCGCCTCCTCCTCGTATGTTGCGAGCTTGGAGATCAGTTCACTTATGTTATCTGCCCTCTCCTGTACCTTAACTTCGTCATCGTCCTCTTTTTCAAGATGATCCATATATCCGGTACGCTCAATGATATCATCGATAAGATCCTTAAGGCTGTCAGACGAACCAAGGTTGCTCTTCATGACTTCGATGAGTGCTACAAAACTTTCGATCTTTCCCGCTGCCCTTTCAAGCCCCGGGATACTGCCAACGTTAAGCATAGCCTCATAAAAAGAGATTCCCTTTTCATTACTGTACTCATCAAGCTTATCTATCGATGTAAGACCGATCCCTCTCTTGGGAACGTTGATTATTCTTTTGATTGCGACGGTATCGCGTCCGCTTGCGATTGTTCTCAAATACGCAAGTATGTCTTTTATTTCTTTACGCTGATAGAAGTTTTGTCCGCCTATGATCCTGTAGGGAATGTTCATCGAGATAAAACGCTCTTCAAACGAACGGCTTTGAGCATTTGTTCTGTAAAGGATCGCATAGTCGGAGAACTGTCTTCCGCCGTTTGTCCCCGCTTCGATCTCTTCTGCGACCGTCGCAGCCTCATCACGGTCGCTCTCACATTTTATGAGCCGTACACTGTCTCCCGTGATGTTTTCGGTCCAAAGCTTCTTTTCCTTACGAGCTATATTATTTTTAATAACATCGTTCGCAACCTCGAGAATGTTTCCGGTAGACCTGTAGTTCTGCTCAAGTCTTATAACCTTTGCATCGGGATATGTCTTCTCGAAATCGAGGATGTTATGGATATTCGCTCCTCTGAATTTATATATGGACTGATCGTCATCGCCGACAACGCAGAGATTCTTTACGATACCTCCATCGGGCAGCGGATGGCGCGCCAAAAGACGAACAAGCTCAAACTGAGCGGTGTTCGTGTCCTGATATTCATCAACCATTATATAGGCGAAACGCTCACGATAATACTCTGCGGCGGTCTCGCTCGTTTTAAAGAGCTCTACGGTCTTCATGATAAGATCGTCGAAATCGAGTGCATTGTTTGCCGCAAGCCTCTTTTGGTACTCCTTATAGCATGCCGCAAACACCTTAAAGGCAGGGTCACCCACATATCTCTTTTCAAAAGTCTCGGAATCGATAAGCTCATCTTTTGCAGACGAGATCACTCCGAGTATTTTCCCCTCTTTGAATTTTTTCGTGTCTATGTCAAGGTAACGACAAACATCCCTCATAAGCGTTTTCTGATCATCGGAATCATAGATCGTAAAATCTCTGCCGTATCCGATAAGATCGATAAAACGCCTGAGTATTCTGACACACGAAGAGTGAAAAGTGCTGACCCAGATATTTTCGGCTCCGGGTCCCACGATCGAGGATATTCGTTCCTTCATTTCTCCGGCTGCCTTATTTGTAAAAGTAAGAGCCATGATACTGTAAGGACTGACACCGCATTCCTCGATAAGATAGGCCGTTCTGTACGTGAGGACCCGAGTTTTACCGCTCCCCGCTCCCGCGAGGATCAACATCGGGCCCTCTGTACAAGTAACCGCCTCTAATTGAACATCATTTAGCTGACGGAATTTTTCATTCATTTATCTTTTTTCTTTCAAAACTTTCTATTTTGCCTTTCAGGCTTTCCGGTCTTTACCGATCATGCCTTTTTCGGTCTTTTGCCTCTCGGGCTTTTTTGACGTTTAACATCTCAGGCCTTTTTCTTTTTCCCGAGGACGAGATTTACGATGATACCGAGAATAAGCGCCGTAGCAACGTTGGTGATAACGATGTTGCCGAAATCAAGTGCAAGTCCGCCGATGCCCGCAACAAGGATAACAGATACGGTAAAGAGGTTTCTGTTGTCATCAAGGTCGACATCCTTAAGCATCTTAAGACCGCTTACGGCGATAAATCCGTAAAGAGCCATACATACACCGCCCATTACACAAAGCGGGATCGTATTAAAGAATCCTACGAAGAGTGAAAGGAAAGAGATCACGATTGCAAGACCTGCTGCTGTGTAGATCGATGAAACAGAAGCATTTCCTGTGATAGCCACACAAGCGATCGACTCACCGTATGTTGTGTTGGGGCAGCCACCGAAGAATGCGCCGGCGATCGAGCCGACACCGTCTCCGAGAAGGGTCTTGTTGAGTCCGGGCTCTTTAAGGAGATCTTTTTCAATGATCGATGACATATTTCTGTGATCTGCAAGATGCTCTGCAAAAACAACAAATCCGACGGGTACATAAGCAAGCGCTACAGTTCCGAAATAACCAAAGCTGAAATCCGAGAATCCGCCGAATGCCTTAAGGAATGTAAAATCAGGTACCGTAAAGAAACTCTTGACTGTCACACCGTCCGCAAAGAGTGACGTAAGTCCGTCAAAGTTGACAATCATCAGCGCATCACAATCCGTTGCCATACCGATGAATGTAAAGATCGCAGCACATACATATCCGGCAAGGATACCGATTATGAAGGGAATGAGCTTGGCTGTCTTCTTTCCGAAAACAGAAGCTATCATTGTCACTCCAAGAGTAACGAGTCCGCAAAGGATCGCGATAAGCTCGTGGCCGCCTGCCGAAGCGGTTTTAAGCTGTCCTACCGCACTTCCCGCAAGACCGAGACCTATGATCGCAACCGTGGGTCCGATAACTGCAGCAGGCATGATCTTTGCGATCCAGTTAACACCAACCGCTTTAACAATACACGAAAGAACAACATAAACCAGACCTGCAAGAACCGCACCGATAAGGATGCCCGCATAGCCGAGAGCCACACTCGTAGCACCTGCAAACGCAGCGATCATTGAAGGAATGAATGAGAAGGATGATCCAAGGAACATCGGACTCTTTTTTCTGGTGAAAAGGATGTAAACAAGTGTTCCGACACCGGCTCCAAAGAGTGCTGCCGCAGGACTCATGGCATCAGCGCCGACAAGACCTGCATCTGCGCTAACGTTGATCGGCACAACAAGAGTTGCAGCCATGATCGCAAGTAACTGCTGGATTGCGAAGACGATAACCTTTGAAAACGCCGGTCTGTCATCCACCTGGTAAATCATTTTCATAAAACAAACCCCTCCTAAATTATAATTGTTTTTTTATAATTCGGGTATTTACGCAAACAGATATACATAAATATCCGCATTATTCATTAAGCAATAAGCGTTTTCGCTTCCGACATTACTCTTACCATTCAGAAGCGGTTTCGCTTCCGCGCATTCCTTCGATCATCCAAGAGTTTAACATTTTTCAAGCCTTATCAAGTGCCTGCTTGATATCTTCGATTATCTCATCGGGATCCTCAAGACCTACGGAGAATCTGATAAGATCAGGATTGATACCCGCCTCTCTGAGCTGCTCATCAGTGAGCTGACGATGCGTATGGCTTGCGGGATGAAGTACACCCGACTTGGCATCCGCAACGTGTGTATCGATAAATACAAGCTTTAAATTGTCCATAAATCTGATTGAAGCATCTCTTCCGCCCTTGATGCCGAACGCCATTACGCCGCACGTCCCGTTCGGGCAGTATTTCTGAGCAAGTGCATAGTTCTTGTCACTCTCAAGGCCGGGATAGTTGATCCAAGCAACCTTCTCATGCTTCTCAAGGAATTTTGCGATCTTAAGGGCACTTTCGCAATGACGCTTGATCCTGAGCGCGAGTGACTCGATGCTGATATTAAGATAAAACGCATGCTGGGGAGACTGGATCGCACCAAAATCTCTCATGAGCTGTGCCGTTGCTTTCGTGATATATGCGGCCTTACCGAACTTCGTTGCATATGTGATCCCGTGGTAACTTTCGTCGGGAGTGCAAAGTCCGGGGAATTTTTCGGCATGAGCCATCCAGTCAAAGTTGCCGCTGTCGATGATCGCTCCGCCGACGCAAACCGAATGTCCGTCAAGATACTTTGTGGTCGAATGTGTTACGATATCACAACCAAACTTTATGGGATTGCAGTTGATCGGTGTTGCGAAAGTGTTGTCCATAATGAGCGGAACACCGTGGCTGTGAGCAGCCTTTGCAAATTTTTCGATATCAAAGATATTGACGGTAGGATTGGTTATCGTCTCGCCGAATACACACTTGGTGTTGGGTCTGAAGCACTTATCAAGTTCCTCTTCGGATATCTCGTTATCAACAAAAGTAACCTCGATGCCCATTTTCTTCATCGTTACGCCGAAAAGGTTATAAGTTCCGCCATAGATTGAAGATGAAGCTATGAAATGATCTCCCGTTTCACAGATATTAAATACAGCAAAGAAGTTTGCGGCCTGACCCGAAGACGTGAGCATTCCGGCAACTCCGCCCTCAAGCTCGGCAAGCTTGGCTGCCACATGATCGTTTGTGGGATTCTGAAGTCTCGTATAGAAATATCCCTCAGCTTCAAGATCGAAAAGCTTTCCCATAGCATCGCTTGTGTCATACTTAAATGTGGTGCTCTGAATGATCGGCACCTGTCTTGATTCACCCTGTCCGGGTGTCCAGCCCGCAAGTATACAATTGGTTTCTTTTGAATATCCGTTCATTTTGTTTTCCTCCTACGGTCATCTCCCCATGACCGCCCTTTCTTTTTCTTCATTTGAAATATTTTTGCCGTTGCCTTAAATGCCCGTGGGAGTCCTATCCCGGCTTTTCATTTTAATATCGCTCTGTTTTTAGCAAACCCCAAATTTATAAGTGGTTGTGCTTGTGAATTCTTCACCCGCTTTAAGAACAGGCTGAGGGAACTCCGGATGATTAATGGCATCCGGATAGAACTGTGTTTCAAGACATACTGCGTTACGCTTTTTATATGTAACGCCGCCCTTTCCTTTCTGGGTTTTGATGCAATTTCCGGTATATAACTGTACACCGGGCAGATCGGTATATGCAGTGATCGACCTTCCGCTCTTTTCGTCAACAAGGACAGCCGCACATCCGTACTCGCGTCCCTTCTTGTCTATGACATAATTGATATCGTATCCCAAACCGATCCCTAAGAGTTCGTTTTTATCATCAATCCTGTCTCCGATAGTTGTAAGTTCCGAGAAATCGAAAGGTGTGCCTGCGATCTTCATGATCTCTCCGGTCGGTATACTTCCCTCTGCAACGGGTGTAAGCTCTTTCGAGAAGAGTTTGAGCTTGCAGTGCATCACACTCCCGGAGTCATGACCGCTGAGATTAAAATAGCTGTGATTTGTGGGATTAAAGACCGTATCCTTGTCAGATTTACCCGTATAGCTTATAACAAGTTCGTTATCGTCGGTAAGCTTGTATGTAACGCTCATATTTAAGTTACCCGGGAATCCCTGATCGCCGTCTTTGCTGAAAAGAGAGAAAGTAACGCTGTCATCGGGCTTTATCTCTGCTTTAAAGAATCGCTTGTTATATCCGTCGTCGAATGAACTGTGAAGATTGTTTTCGTTATCGTTGACTTCGAGCTTATAGGTTTCTCCGTCAAGCGTAAATGTTGAATTTCCGATACGATTGGCATTTCTTCCTATCGTACTTCCAAAATATGACGGGTTTACGGTGTAACCCTTTACATCGTCAAATCCGAGTACAATATCATCAAGTTTTCCGTTTCTGTCGGGTACGAAGAGACGTACAAGATTTGCTCCGAAATCTGTGATCTCAACGCTTATCCCATTCTTGTTCCTTATCGTAAAAAGAGATGCTCTTGAGCCATCCTTTAAACATCCAAAATCTGAAACCGTTACAGACATTTTTCCTGTCCTCCTCATCTTGATTGATTATACATTTCTTGTCGTTTTGTTGCAACAGACATATTTGCCTAACATTTTTCATATATATCCCGAAGTATCATCTGCACTTCGCATAAACCTCTGTATTCGTTGATCTGTGACTCGTACGCAACGGTTATCTTTATCGAATTCGATATTCCCGCAAAAGCTTTATTGACCTCTTCTTTTCCAAACAGCCTCGTAAGCTTTTCGACCGTTTCCTCCGCTTTAAGGAAGCTGACAGCTGTCACAAAACTTCCCGCCCGGGTTTTCAGTTTAAATCGGAGCGAACTGTTTTCTTTTCCCATGTAGGAAATCGATATCACGGAAAGTTCGCGTTCCGCAAAAAGAGGCTTGTCGTTAGGTGCTCCAAAGGGTGCAAGTCTTGAGATCCATTCCACCGTTTCAATCGTCATCATCTCAAACGGAACCTCTGCATCAAGCCTGACCACAGGCAGCATCTCTTCCGGCTTCAAAGGCCATATACTATTTATCTTTTCCTTAAACCGTTCAAGATTATCCTTTTCGAGCGACAATCCCGCCGCAAGTGCATGTCCTCCGTATTTGACGAGAAGCTCCCGGCACGATGTCAGAGCTTCATAAAGACTGTATCCCTCCACGCCTCTGGCGGACCCTTTTAATAGTTCTCCCGAATATGTCATTACGATTGCGGGTCTGCTGTACGCTTCTCTTATATTTCCGGCCACGATCCCGAGTATGCTCTCATGGCAGTCTTCGATAAGGACCACCAAAACTCTTTCATCGTCTCCGGGGATCCCTATTATTTTCTTTGCTTTTTCAAGAGCTTCGGCTGACATGGCTTTTCTTCGGTCGTTTAGATCACTGCATATGAGCGCCAGTCGTTGTGCCTCCTGCGGACTTTTCGCATTTAATAAAGAAAGCGCCGTCATGGCATCATCTATCCTGCCCGCCGCATTTATGCACGGCCCCAAAACAAATCCGATCTTATATTCGTTTATGTCCGCGGGATCGATCCGTTTAACCTCTATAAGAGCCTTAAGGCCAAGATTTTCAGTCTTTCTGAGTACATCCATTCCAAGCGAAACGATAGCCCTGTTTTCATCTGCAAGCGGAACAACATCACATACCGTGGCCAGACACATATATTCGAGATAATCAGAGGCCTTGATGTTTTTACCCGTTTTTATTCCGATCGCCTCAATAAACTTGGCGGCGACCACCGCTCCGCAAATCTCTCTGTAGGGATATGTACATCCCTTCTGCTTAGGATCGACAACGACATCGGCGGGCGGTATTTCTTCCCCCGCTTCATGATGATCCGTAACGATCATGGTTATTCCGAGTTCTTTCGCCTTTTCTGCCGCTTCAAATGCAGATATCCCGTTGTCACAGGTAACAATAACTTCTGTTCCGTCCTCGAAAGCTTTTGTCACGATCTCAGAATTGATCCCATAGCCGTCACGCACCCTATGCGGAAGGTATACATCCACATCGGCTCCGAATGCGGCAAGTCCTTCACTTAAGATATACGACGACATAACGCCGTCAACATCATAATCGCCGACAACTCTGATCTTTTTCCCTCTTTCGATCGCGTCGACGATAAGGTCACACGCGCGGTTCATTCCTTTCATCAGGAAAGGATCGTAAAAATCTTCTGTCTTTGGAAAAAGGAAGCGTCTTACAGCTTCCTTTTCACATACATCTCTATTCACGAGCAGACGAGCCACCACTTTGGGGCACCCTGTTTCGGCGCATATGGCGGCCTCGTCGCCTAATTTATTAAGAATGGTCCATGCGGATTTCATCAGACTTCCTTCTTTAACTTCTTTTGAAGTGTATACCAAAGTCCGCCCGTAAGGCAGATCGATGAGAACGTACCTGCTACTATTCCGACAATAAGCGGGATTGCAAACTCTCTTACCGAAGTAGCGCCCATAACAGCAAGGAAGAATACTGCGATAAATGTTGTGAGCGAAGTATTGATGCTTCGGCTGAACGTCTGTGTGATACTTCTGTTCACGATCTCGGCATATGTGTAGCGGTTATGATTCTCGGCAATGTTTTCTCTGATACGGTCAAAGATAACGATCGTAGCATTGATAGAATATCCGACTATCGTAAGCAGACATGCGATAAATGTGCTGCCTACGGTTATTCCTGCCGAATCGATAGCGTAAAGTGAGATAACGACAAGCACATCATGGATAAGTGCCACAACTGCCGCAAGAGCAAAGTTGATGTTGCGGAATCTGATCCAGATATAAATGAGCATGCAGATCGTAGCAACGATAACGGCAACAATTGCATCACGTTTCATCTCACCGCTGACAGTCGAACCTACCGACGTGGTCGAAAGGTTCTCATCGCTTACTCCGAATTTATCAATGATTGCCTGAGTGAGTAATGCTCTGTTTTCTGTCGAAAGCTCTTTTGTCTTAACGGTTATCATGTTCTCGCTTTCAACTGTCGAAAGTTCAGCTTTCTCCTTTACAGTATCAAGAACGAGCTTTTCGAGAGTGCTCTGTGCATCTGCAGGGATTCCGTCATCAAATGTGATCGATGTAGCGGTTCCGCCTGCGAAATCAAGACCGTAATTGAACGGTGCATCATACTTACCGAAGTTTATAAAGATTCCTACTATTCCGACGATAATACATACCGCAGAAATACAGATGAATTTGGGAAAATGCTTTACAAAAGGCTTTGCAGGCTTTTCAACCTTTGTTCCGTAAAGGCCGACCTTTGTACAACCGGCTTCAAATAATCCGCCGAGTACGAACTTGGTGACTATAAGCGCTGTGAGCATTGAGAGTACAACACCGATAGCGAGTGTCTGGGCAAATCCGACTACTGTTCCCGATCCGAGAGCAAAAAGCACGATGGCAGCGATAATGGTTGTAACATTACCATCCACAATGGCCGAAAGAGCTTTATGGAAACCAACCTTGATGGCAGATCTGACTGTTTTACCTGTTCCGATCTCTTCTCTGATACGTGTGAAGATGATGACATTGGCATCAACGGCCATACCTACCGAAAGGATGATACCTGCAATACCGGGCAATGTCAGGGTGACATTGAAAACATTCAGACAGATTATCATGAGCTCGATATAGAACAGGAGCGCAAGTGCCGAAGCAACTCCGGGGATCCTGTAGAATGCGATCATAAAGATTATAATGAGCACAAAGCCGATAAGACCGGCGATAAGGCTCGTAGTAAGTGCGTCAAGACCAAGCTTTGCACTTTCTACATAATAACGAAGAACTGAAAGTTCAAGAGGAAGGGCACCGATCCTGATCGTGGAAGCAAGGATATTAGCTTCATCATAGTCTCTCTGCCCCGAAATAGTTGCAACTCCGTCGCTGATAACTGCCGCAACCTGAGGTGCACTGATGACTTCGTTATCATAAACAATAGCGATTATGTTGTTCAAAGAATTGCTTCCGTAATATCCGTAGCAATAGCTTGTAGCGCTGGCAAATCTTGTACGTCCCTCATCGTTAAGATTAAGTCTGACGATGTTTTCGGTCATTCCGAGCTGATTTGTTATAATATCAGCCGAAGCACCCGTAATATGAGTACCGTCAATAACCACGTCGCCGTCAGCGATGATTTCGTCAAGGCTTCTTGCAAGCGTAGTTGATGTCGCAAGACTTACGGGATCCTGCGAATAAGCTATATTCGCAACGCCTTTACTGCTCATACCGTATACAAAATAAATGTTTCCCGCATCTCCGAGCTGTTTAAGTACTTCATCGGCATCTGTGATATCAGGAATGGCAACCGTGATACGACGATCTCCTTCAGGATAAACCTGAGCTTCGGTACTGAATGCTTCAGCACGTCTCTGCATCTTGTAGACCGTATCACTTAACTCGTCAGCTGTAGGATCCTCTTTTACCGTCTCATACGTAATGCTGACTCCACCCGCAAGGTCAAGACCGAGCTTTACATCTCTCGCCGACATTGCATGATCCTTATTGACACCTACTATCACGACCACACCGAGTATTGCAATAACAACAAGTGTCGCGAGAAGTTTAATAAACCCTTTACCTTTCATGGTATTCCTCCATAAAACTTTTTTCTTCCCGGTCCCA
>JAILPE010000062.1 GCA_024699645.1 Lachnospiraceae bacterium | reverse complement strand
TAGTTCTGTCCGTAAGTAGGCTGTGCCGATGTAAGACGTGCTATTGTTACCATTCCGGCAAGAGCTGCAAGGAAGCCCATGTTCGTGTATGCAAGGAAGTAAACCTTATTTGTATTGATACCCGAGAGCTTTGTAGCCTTTTCATTACCACCGACAGCGTAGAAATAACGACCTACACGTGTGTTAGATGTGATGTAATGGTAAACAAGAATAACGATCGCGAGCCAGATAAGAACGGTCGGGATTCCTTTGTGAAGTGAAAGGCCTGTACCGAAAGCAATTATAACGGCTGCAATAACCAGATTCTTAGCATAGAAAGGCACGGTTTTTTCTACATCGAAGCCCTTCTTTATACGTACATTTCTCTTGCGGATCTGGAGAAGCAACAGAAGTACCGCAACTACGATCGCAACGACAAGACATGTAAGATTGATGCCTTCAACTCCGAAAAGATCGGGGATGTAGCAATCTGCGCCGCCACCGAAGATGTAAACGAAATCTTCTTTTTCGGCGATCGATACGGTAAGACCGTCAAGCACTACGTTACTGAGACCTCTGAACGCAAGCATTCCGGCAAGAGTTACAATGAACGGAGGTATACGAACGTATGCGATCCAGAAAGCCTGGAATGCACCGATTGCTGTACCGAGTACAAACATAATAAGTACTGTCAGATACATGTTGACATGTAGCGTCATCATAAGCTCTGCGCCAACAGCACCTACGAAACAAACAACCGAACCGACGGAAAGATCGATGTTACCGCCGGTCAGGATACAAAGCAGCATACCTGTCGCAAGAATGAACACATAAGCGTTCTGAGAGATCAGACTGCTCAGGTTCATGGGACGAAGGATGTTACCTCCCGTCATGATCGTGAAAAAGATCACAACCAATGCGAGAACTATAATCATGGCATATTTCTTGATGAAATCCATGGTCTGTGTCTTATTTTTCATTTTGATCCTCCTAATTGGGATACGGTCAAAACCCGTATCTCTGTTTCTCTTTATGATATCTTTTATCCGGCGACACTGAGAATGTGTGACATTATCTTCTCCTGTGTTGCATCCGCGCCATTCATTTCGGCAACCATCTTGCCTTCACTCATAACGTAAATACGATCGCACATTCCAAGGATCTCAGGCATTTCGGAAGAGATCATGATTACCGATTTGCCCTCGGAAACAAGCTTGTTCATAATACAGTAGATCTCGTACTTGGCTCCTACATCAATACCACGCGTCGGCTCATCAAGAATGAGTATATCGGGATCTGCAAACATCCATTTTGCAAGAAGTACTTTCTGCTGATTTCCACCGCTCAGATTTCCGACATTCTGTTCAACCGTCGGGCACTTTGTCGAAAGTTTTTCTTTATATTCAACCGCAACAGCATATTCCTTGTCTTTGTTGATAACACCATGACTGCTTACTCCGTCAAGGTTTGCTATTGTTGTGTTCATCTTAACAGAACTGGAAAGGATAAGTCCGTTACCTTTTCTGTCTTCGGTTACATAAGCGAGCTTGTTCTTGATCGCTTTATTAACGCTGTCAAGCTCCACTTTCCTGCCATTTATAAAAAGTTCTCCGGAAATATTGCTTCCGTAACTTTTCCCAAAAAGGCTCATCGCAAGCTCCGTTCGCCCGGCACCCATAAGACCTGATATACCCACTATCTCGCCTTTTTTGACATTAAAGCTGACATTATCGACAACCTTACGCTCACTGTAGATAGGATGGTATACGTTCCAGTTCTTTACTTCGAGCATAGTCTCTCCGATCGAAGGTGTTCGTTTCGGGAAACGATCGGAAAGATCTCTGCCTACCATTCCCTTAATGATCCTCGTCTCGGACATATCATCGACACCCTTTGTAAGAGTCTCGATCGTTGCGCCGTCTCGAAGGATCGTTGCTTTGTCTGCGACATAAGCAACTTCGTTAAGCTTATGTGAAATAATAATAGACGTGAGTCCATGCTGCTTAAAACCAAGCAGAAGGTCAAGCAGCGCCTTTGTATCATCTTCATTAAGTGATGCCGTAGGCTCGTCAAGAATAAGAAGCTTCGCATTCTTTGCAAGCGCTTTTGCGATCTCAACAAGCTGCTGCTTACCGACACCTATATCTTTTATCAATGTTTGCGGGCTGTCCTTAAGACCTACCATCTTAAGATATTTAGCCGCAAGCTCATTTGTTTCGTTCCAATTAATCTTAAGACTTTTGCCTCTTTCATTTCCGAGGAACATATTCTCGGCAATAGTCATATAAGGGATAAGCGCAAGTTCCTGATGGATGATGACTATACCCTTCTTTTCACTGTCTTTAATCTCATGAAATTCACAAACCTGGCCGTCATAAACAATATCTCCTTCGTATGTTCCGAACGGATAAATACCGGACAGAACGTTCATCAGAGTCGATTTACCGGCACCATTTTCTCCAACAAGAGCGTGAATCTCACCTTCTTCGACTTGGAAATTCACGTTATCAAGTGCTTTTACACCGGGGAATGTCTTGGTTATGTTTTTCATTTCAAGTAATATCTTAGCCAATTTGTTTTCCCTCCTCTTTGGAAGCGATCCCTGACCGCCTCCGTTTCCTCTCCCGAATCGGGCGAAGTAACAGGTTTCGATTCTTTTACTTTTTTTGAAAACCGGCAGACAGATCTAGTCGCCTGCCTGCCGGTTCACTGGTTTGTTTAATTATGATCTGTATCTTTCAGGATTACTTTAACTGATCAGCTGTGTAGTAACCGGAATCGATAAGACGCTCTTTGTAGTTGTTAACGTCTGCGAATACGGGCTCGCAAAGGTATGAAGGAACAACACCCTTGCCGTTGTCGTATGTCTTTGTATCGTTGATAGGAGCCTCGCCGCCCTTCATGATAGCGTCAACCATCTCTGTGGTCTTCTGAGCAAGTGTACGTGTATCCTTGAAGATAGACATTGCCTGCTTGCCGGCGATCATGTTCTTAACGTTAGCGATGTCACAGTCCTGACCGGTGATGATCGGGTACTTCTTGCTTGAATCATAGTTAGCTGCAAGAGAGTTTGCAACACCGAGAGCTGTTGAATCGTTGGAAGCCATAACAGCGTCGAGTACTGTTGCGTCAGAATAGTTAGCTGCGATGATAGCATCAAATCTGTTCTGTGCATTCTCTGTTGACCAACCTGCTGTAGCTACTGTATCGAAATCCTTCTGTCCTGACTTAACAACGAGCTGTCCGTTGTCGATGTACTTGTTAAGTACGTCCATTGCTCCGTTGAAGAAGAAACGTGCGTTGTTGTCGCCGGGATCACCGGTGATAAGCTCGATATTGAAAGGTCCCTTGCCATCCTTAAGACCAAGCTGAGCTTCAATATACTCGCCCTGCTTTGTACCTACCATGTAGTTATCAAATGTTGCATAGTATGTAACTGCGTCGGTGTTCATGATAAGACGGTCATAAGCGATAACCTTAACGTCTTTTTCCTTAGCCTGTGCAAGAACTGTTCCGAGTGAATCGCCTTCGATAGCTGCGATAACAAGAACCTTGCATCCGTTAGAGATCATTGTCTCGATCTGGTTAACCTGAGTGGGAACGTCGTTTGATGCGTACTGGATCTCAACATCATAACCTTTTTCCTTAAGCTGCTTAACCATGTTGTCGCCGTCCTGATTCCATCTCTGGAGATCCTTGGTGGGCATCGAAACGCCGACCTTCTTGTCAGATGATGAACCGCAGGCGGTAAGCATTGC
>JAILPE010000053.1 GCA_024699645.1 Lachnospiraceae bacterium | reverse complement strand
TTCGTACCGTGCGTCAAGACCGAACTGAGCCGCAAAGTCATTCGCAGCAGCCGTGATCGTTGCGTTCAGTTCGTCGGTCGGCGTTTTGATATCAAAAGCCAAGGCTTGCGTGCCGGAAAATAAAAGTGAAAATACTGCAAGGATTGATATAAATGAGAATACATGATTTACAAGTCTTTTTATCATAAATAAATACCTCCCCCAATACCTTTAATATTGAGAACGACTGTGAGTTGCTGCTGTTTATATATTTGTAGCATACTTTATGGTAAATGACAATAAATTGAATATGTGTTACAATTTAAAATCGTGAGTGCCGAAGTGCTCTCGCCAAAGAATATGAAGACCTGCTGTACAGAGCGACGCAGACTATAAACGTGAAGCGCTCGCTCTAAGTGGTTGATAGATAAAAGGAGGCAGATATGGACAAGATAAAAGTGGCATTCTTTGATGCCAAAGATTATGATAAAAATTCGTTTATCGAAGCAAGCAAGGACTCGGAATTTGAGATAACATACCTCGAAACAAGGCTTTCGCCCGATACGGTGATGCTGGCCGACGGATGCGACGTTGTGTGCGTATTCGTAAATGACGATATCAATAAGACCGTGATCGACAGGCTCGGGGAGATGGGGATCAAGCTTCTTGCCCTGAGGTGCGCGGGCTACAACAATGTTGATATCGAGTATGCCTATAAGCGCCTGCACGTTGTCAGAGTTCCCGCATATTCGCCGTATGCCGTTGCGGAGCACGCGATCGCTATGCTTTTGACTTCGATCAGAAGGATCCATAAGGCTTATATAAGAACGAGGGACTTTAATTTTTCCCTCAGCGGAATGATGGGATTCGATCTGCACGGAAAGACGATGGGCGTTGTCGGGACCGGAAAGATCGGCCGCATACTCATAGACATTTGCCGCGGCTTCGGAATGAACATAATCGCATACGACAAGTTCCCCGTCGAGGGCTCGGGTATAGATTATGTGACGCTCGATGAGCTTTTTGCGCGCAGCGACATCATCTCACTGCATTGCCCGCTCAATGACGAGTCACGCCATATGATAAACGAGAAGAGCATAGCGCTTATGAAAAAGGGTGTGGTCATCCTCAATACCTCCCGTGGAGCACTTATCGACACGGAAGCGCTCATCGAAGGTATAAAAGCAAGAAAGGTCGGAGCGGCATGCCTTGACGTCTATGAAGAGGAGTCGAACATCTTCTTCCATGACTATTCGGGACATATCGTTGATGACGACAAGCTTGCGCGACTGATCTCGATGCCGAATGTTATCGTTACATCCCACCAGGCGTTCTTAACGAGAGAGGCACTTGCGAACATTGCGGACACTACACTTCAAAATATCCGTGAATACCTTGAAAAAGGTTATTCGGTCAACGAAGTTTGCTATAAATGTCCGAGTGTCGCCAACTGTGGTCAGAAGCATGAAAAGAAGTGTTTCTAAGCGTTTACTGACCTTGTGTTCAATGAAGATTTGATTGAAATGAGCTTTCCCCTATGTTAAGATTGATTAAAGGGTGTTTTTGCAGGAGCTGTAGAGTGAAGGTCGGAGTTTTTTGACTCTGTGGACGGCAAAGGCTGCGCTTGAAGAGGCGTATCCATATAGGAGAAGTGTATGGGCGATAATCGTAATGACAGTGGCAATATCATTTATGATGGGATTGATCCGATCGAAGACAGGAATATCCCGGATGAGGTTACAGAATCTGAATCCGGAGATTTTGAATATGCATCTGAAGGTGAGAGCTTTGTCGAGGAAGAGCCTGTGAGTCCCGAAGAGGATAAGGCGGCTCTCGAGAAAGCGGCAAAAGAGCAGACCAAGCTCGAAAAGAAAGCAGCCAAGGAACAGGCGGCGCTTGAAAAGAAAGCAGCAAAAGAGCAGGCAAGGCTTGAAAAGAAAGCCGCCAAGGAGAAAAAGGCTCTTGAGAAAAAAGCGGCCAAGGAGGCTCTCGGGGAAGATGTCGTAGTTGCGGAAGCAGAGGAAGCAGCGGAAAGCTTTGAAGATGCAGCTATGGACGCAGAGGTGGCAGCAGAAAGCTTTGAAGATGCAGCTGCAGACGTTGAAGAGGTAGCGGAGAGTTTTGAAAACGCAACAGCAGACGCAGAGGAAGCAGCGGACGCGGTTGAAAAGAAGTCTGCGAGCTTCAAGGAAACATGTAAGAAGGTTCTCTGTGCTGTCGGTGGATTTTTTGCCGGGATAGGAAGAGGCATCGCGAGTCTTTACAGAAAGATCCGCGGTATTGAAGACATAAGCGGATACGATCTTGACGGCTCAAGCCCGGGACGAAAGTCGAGACAGCTTCGCAGGTACACAAAGATCAGATGGAAGCTTATGGCGGCGTTCATACTTCCCGTTATACTTATCGTTGTTGTTGGTCTTGTTTCTTACAATATGGCATCCGAAACCGTTATCAGCAAATGTAATCTCAGCGTTTCGAGTACCATGTCGGCTACCGACAAGTACCTCAAGCTTATGCTTTCGTCGGTAAAGAACAAAGCGGCAACGCTTTCAACGGATGCTGATGTCACAAACTATTATTACAATCTCTTCGATCGTAACATCACGGATCCCACGACAAAGAAAGCTTACAACGCCACATACAATTCGATGGGCGGATACATAAAGCAGACCGATTATCTCGAGGATTACTACATCCTTTGTAATCAGGGAAGACCCACTTTTTCATATAAAAAGACAGAGGCACAGACAAGAACAGCCGATCCGGCGATGTTCCTTCCGTACTGGGATACAGAGGAAGCAAAGCCGTTTGCCGATGGAAAGAGCGCTTTCTGGACTCTCTCGCATCCTTTTATCGATGAAACATTCTGGGGCGAGCCCGATACGTACTGCATGACTTTCGTCAGACTTATGAAAAACAAAGACGGTATCATTGCGTTTGATATCAAGAAAGACAGCATGCATTCAACTCTCGGAGGCACGGGCCTCGGTGACGGAAGTATCGTCGGTCTCGTGTTCAACGATCACGAGGAACTTAATGTTTCACAGTCGCTTGATGAAAACGGAAACATCGTTGCCGGTGAGATCATGAACGATGTTATGTTCAATGCTCCTGAGCTTTCCGAGTATGTTATGAACGAAGAACTCGACGGTATTACAACCGAGATCAGTTACGATGGAGACACATATCTGTTCTACAGGTCGGGACTCGGTGACTCGGACATCGTCCTCTGTGCTCTTGTTCCCGAAGAGAACCTTGCATCAGAGCTTACCACCATCAGATTTATCACGATCTTGTTCGTGCTGATCGGAGCAGCTATCGCTCTCGGAACCGGACTTCTTATTTCGTCGGGTATCGCGGGAACGCTCAAGAAAACATGTACGAACCTCTCGAAGGTTGCGGACGGAGATCTTTCACAGACATTCGAAACAACAAGAACCGATGAGATCGGACAGCTTACCGATACGATAGATAAGACGGTCCTTGGTATTCATTCGATCGTTGAAGAAGTTACGAGGTTCAGTGAGGATGTTAACATGTCGTCGGCACGCGTTGCAAAGACGACAAACAGACTTGTTTCTTCCATGAAGATGGTTTCGGGATCACTCGGAGACGTTTATTCACAGGTTCAGTCTCAGGCGGTGGATACAGACACATCTGCCGATAAGATGGCAATCCTTTCAAAGCGTATTGATGCGATCAATGACAATACACGTCAGATCGATGCCACCGTTGACAAAACGGTAGATATTTCCGAAAAGGGAAGAAAGACCATTGCAAGCCTCAACGAGCAGAACAACATCACGACGGATAATATCAACCATCTTGTGGCGGATATTGACGGCGTAGTTAAGAAGGCAATGGGTATCTCAAAGATCACGGAAACGATGAACGAGATCGCGGAACAGACAAATCTGCTCTCACTCAACGCTTCGATCGAGGCGGCAAGAGCAGGAGAACAGGGACGCGGATTCTCGGTTGTTGCAGAAGAGATCCATAAACTTGCGGATGAATCGATCAAGGCCGGCGACCAGATCAACAAGATCATCGGTGAGATCAATGAAAGCACTCAGAATGCTGTTAATTCGGCAAAGATGACCAATAAGCTTGTTTCGGATCAGAGCAGGATACTGATTGAGACAAATTCGGTATTCAGTCAGATCAATGATTGTATCGACGAGATGGCGAATCAGCTTGAATCTATTATGAGACAGCTGCACGAGATGACGGGAGACAAAAACGCAGTATCGTCTTCGATTGAGAATATCGTAGCGGTTGCCGCAAAAGTTTCCGAGGCTACAAAGGATCTCGGAGCACAGGTTGAAGATCAGGTAAGAATGATGGAGCAGCTGGCTGAAAAGACGGCAGGCCTCAGTACGCAGGCTTCGGAGCTTAATCAGAATATGGAAAGCTTCATACTCTGATATTCGCAGTAATGATTCTTCAAGGCTCAGGAGTGCACATGGGAGCACTCCCGGGCCTTAACTTTTCACAGGAATGGAGACTTAGTTTTGGCAAAGTACTTATACATCGCGGAAAAGCCGAGTGTTGCGGCTGAATTTGCTAAGGCGCTCGGAACCGGTTTTACGAAGCGCGACGGATATATGGAATCACCGGAAGCGGTAGTCACATGGTGTGTGGGACATCTTGTGACCATGACATATCCCGAGGGATATGATCCGGCATTGAAACGCTGGAGCTTCAATACTCTTCCTTTTATGCCGGATCAGTTCAAGTACGAGATCATTCCGGCTGTGTCAAAACAGTTTAATATAGTAAAAGGACTTTTGAACCGCCCGGATGTGGAACGAATATATGTCTGTACCGACTCGGGAAGAGAAGGGGAGTACATTTACAGGCTTGTCGATATGATGGCCGAGGTTCCGAAGGAACGCGACAAGAGAAGGGTGTGGATAGATTCTCAAACGGAAGAAGAGATACTTAGAGGAATACGGGAGGCAAAGCCGCTTTCGGAATATGACAATCTCTCGGATGCAGCCTATTTGAGAGCCAAAGAGGATTATCTCATGGGCATAAATTTCTCAAGGGCGCTCACACTCAAATACGGTAACGGAATAAGCAGAGGTGAGAAACGCGGAGCGATCTCGGTCGGCAGGGTGATGACCTGTGTGCTCGGGATGGTTGTCCGAAGAGAAAGAGAGATCAGGGATTTCGTTAAGACACCTTTCTACAGGGTGATCGCAACGCTTGATGTTGCGGGAAATCCGATAGATGCCGAATTTAAGGCGGTGGAGGGCTCGAAGTATTTCGGGAGTCCAAAGCTCTACAAAGACAACGGTTTTCTTGAGGAAAAAGATGCACGTGAACTTATTGAAAGCATTGACGGACAGAAGGCTAATATAACATCTGTCGACAAGAAGAAGGAAGTAAAAAAGCCGCCGCTTCTTTTCAATCTCGCCGAGCTTCAAAATGAATGCTCAAGATTATTTAAGATAAGTCCCGACGAAACTCTTGCGATCACGCAGGAGCTTTACGAAAAAAAGCTTGTGACTTATCCGAGAACAGATGCGAGAGTCCTTTCGACAGCTGTTGCGAAAGAGATAGTCAAAAACATAAGCGGTTTAAAGAGCATCGGTCAGTTTGCTCCTTATGCTCAGAAGATACTTGACGAAGGGGCTTACAAAGGACTCGCAAAAACCAGATATGTCAACGATAAGCAGATCACGGATCATTACGCGATCATACCGACGGGACAGGGATTTTCATCTCTTTCTTCACTCAAACCGCTCGCAGGCAGAGTTTATGAACTTATCGGAAGAAGATTCCTTGCGATCTTTTTCCCTTCGGCGACATACAGGAAGCTGACCCTCGGTACCGATATCGGGGGAGAATACTTCGGTGTTTCTTTCAAAGCCCTTGAGGATGAAGGATTTCTTTCCGTATATCCTTATGCCGTAAGTAAAAAGAACAAGTCTGCCGACTACAAGGAAAAAGCCTCACAGAATGAGGACAGGGACGATCCCGACAATGAAGAGGGAGGCGACCCGGGAGCTCAGGAACAGGATTCCGAGGTCGGAGTCGGAAGCATAGAAGCGATCAGCGCGCTTAAAAAAGGAATAGAGCTCGATGTTAATGAGCTAAAGATAAAGTCCGGTGAAACTTCTCCGCCCAAACGCTATAATTCTGGATCGATGATACTTGCGATGGAAAACGCCGGACAGCTCATTGAAGACGAGGAGCTGCGTTCACAGATCAAATCGAGCGGCATCGGAACGAGTGCAACACGTGCGGAGATTCTCGGAAAACTGATAAAGATCGGATACATGGCTCTGAATAAAAAAACTCAGATCATTACCCCGACCATGCAGGGAGAACTCATATATGAGGTTGTTAATGCAAGCGTCAGGGCGCTTCTCAATCCTGAGCTTACGGCAAGTTGGGAAAAGGGTCTGTCGATGGTTGCTGAGGGTAAGATATCTCAGGATGAATACATGGTAAAACTCAAGGATTTCGTGCAGAAGAGGACCGATGCGGTGAAAACGACCGGCACGATTCCACAGTTGAGTCATAACCTGAGAGTGGTAGAGGAGATATATGCGTCGCAGGAAAACGCATCCTCAAAAAAGCAGAATAACAACGCGTGAATAATGTTAAAATTGATAAGTCATTGTTGCTAAATTCTGAAAATATGATAGAATTTAACTGTTCACTAATGTTGTCTATTCTGATTGGGAGGAAAACATGCCGGATTACAGACGATCGGAAAGAATCTCGATAAGTCGTGCAACCCCGGGGATGGAGCTCGCGAAAGATATTTATTCGCGTAGCAATCAGGTCATCCTTAATGCGGGGGCGATTCTCGATGCCACCAGGATTTCGAAGATCATGTTCTACAGCATAGATTCTATCTGGGTTTATCCCATGCCGGGGGCTGAAACCGCGCAGGAGACGCTTACTCAGAAACTGAAAAACAGCGTTGAATTTCGTGAGTTTTCAAAAAGGTATGACGAGACAGTATCGATCCTTAAAGATTCCTTTGTCAAGATCATGGCTGATGACGGTGAACTCGATGAGGACCTTCTTCTCGATGAAGTCGATACGATAATCAACGAATGCGGCGGAAAATCAAGAATCTTCGGCATGCTTCACTGCATCAGGGATTATGACGAGTTAACATACATGCATAGCGTGAATGTTGCGATCGTTTCCAACTGCTTCGGAAGATGGCTCAATATGTCGGAAGATGATATCAGACAGCTTACTCTTTCAGGTCTTTTACACGATATAGGAAAAACTCAGATCCCCAAGGAGATCCTTTTAAAGCCCGAAGCACTCACCGTTGACGAATACAACATAGTAAAAAAACATACATTCCTCGGGTACGACATGCTCAAAGACAAGAGCATAGACGACAGGGTGAAGATGGTCGCACTTCAGCATCACGAGAGAGCCGACGGAAGCGGTTATCCTTTCGGAAAAACAGCCGAGCAGCTTGAACCGTTCTCCATGATCGTTTCGATCGCCGACGTGTATGATGCGCTTACATGTGACAGAGTTTACAGAAGCAGGATATGTCCGTTTGCGGTCATCCAGAGTCTTGAGGGGACGGAGAGACTCAAGTATAATCCTCAGTACCTCATACCGCTTCTGCATAATATCACGGAAACGTACATGAACCACACTGTGAGGTTGTCGGACGGTTCGGTGGGAAAGATAGTCCTTATGAACAATTCGGAACTCTCCAAGCCCATAGTTCAGGTTGATGATATCTTTGTGGACCTTTCGAGGGAACGTAATATCAACATAGAGGAGATCATCTGAAAATGCAACTTACAGGAGCACAGATAATTATAGAATGTCTTAAAGAGCAGAGGACACAGACCCTGTTTGGTTATCCCGGGGGAACTGTCCTTTCTGTTTATGATGCGCTTTATGAACGCGGTGACGGGATAAGGCATATACTCACAACGCACGAGCAGGGTGCGGCGCATGCGGCTGACGGCTATGCGCGCGCCACGGGCAGGACAGGCGTATGTCTCGTTACGTCAGGCCCCGGAGCCACAAATCTTGTGACGGGCATCGCTACCGCCTATATGGATTCTTCTCCGATCGTAGCGATCACGATAAACGTTCCCGTGGCAAGTCTCGGGCGTGACAGCTTTCAGGAGATAGATATCGCAGGTATCACGATCCCTGTCACGAAGCATAATTTCATAGTAAAAGATGTAACACAGCTTGCCGATTGTCTCAGAAGAGCATTCCGTGTTGCAAGATCGGGTCGCCCGGGACCTGTTCTTGTGGATATTGCCAGGGACGTTACAGAGAGCGAATGTGAATTTGAACCCATGAATATTGGCGCCGAAGCGAACGGATGTAAAGGGAACTTTGAAGCGAACGGATGCAAGGGGAACGCCGTGACAGACGGGTGCAAGGGGAACTTTGAAGCGAACGAATGCAAGGGAAACGCTCAGACGGGAATCGGAAAAATCCCTGCAAACGAGCTCGGAAAAACGGTTACGGCATTGATACACTCGAAAAAACCGATCATCATCGCGGGCGGCGGATGCACAAGGAGCGGCGCCGGCGAGTCTTTGACCAAATTTGCCGGGGAGTTTGAGATACCTGTTGTCGATACGATGATGGGCAGGGGAGCTATACCGGGAAGATCGCCTTTGGCGCTCGGAATGGGCGGCATATACGGAACACCTGCGGCAGTCAGGGCAATGAAGGATTGCGATCTGATGATCGCAGTGGGATGCCGTTTCAGCGACAGGCTTACGGGGGAAAACTGTGAGTTTATCGGTGATTGCAAGATAATACACATAGACATTGACAAGGCGGAGATCGATAAGAACGTGAGATCCGATATTTCACTTCAGGCCGATGCCGATTCGTTTTTCAGGGCTATTCTGCCCGTTATGAAAAAAAGGACGGCGGGTAAAAACGTGAGCTTTTCGAAGTGGGCCGAAAGCCTTGGCAGGATCAAAGCAGAAACGCAAAGATCGGAAAAGATCGTTTCCGAAACGATGCCCCTCACGGGAGATACGGTAGCGAAGGTTGTCGGAGACGTTGTGGGCGGCGATGCCGTTTATGTTACCGAGGTGGGCGAATGCCAGATAAGCGCGGTCAATTCGATATCATACGAAAGGACCGGAAGCCTGATAACTTCGGGCGGCCTCGGAACCATGGGCTTTGGGCTCGGAGCAGCGATCGGCGCAAAGGCGGGATGCCCGGAAAGAACGGTCGTTAATTTTGCGGGGGACGGATCTTTCCGCATGAATATGGCCGAGATCATGACTGCTGTTACGAACAATTTGCCTTTTATTGAAGTGGTTTTCGACAACGGGATCCTCGGGATGGTTCACACCATGCAGAAGGAGCGTTTTGGTGCGCATTATATCGCGACCGAACTTGATGACAGCTTCAGCTATGTAAACGTTGCCCGTGCGCTCGGGGCGAAGTCTTATGATTGTACGACGGTAAAAGAATTAAGGGCTGCCGTTAAGGAAGCCCTCACAATAAATTCAAAGTATGTAAATGTCATAGTCTGCCACATGCAATGAACAATGCGGTATTCTGTTACAGTCTGCCGGATGCAGTGAACAATGCACGTTCTGTTGCAGTCTGCCGATGCAGTGAGCAATGCGATACTATTGCGGTACTGCTTTGGCCTGCGTCTCTGACGCGATCCTTGCGAGCTCGGCTTCCATCTCTTCGGGAGGAAGATCCCTCGGTCCCATATGGGCGGATGTTTCAGAAATCTGCTCGGGCTCATCGTTTAAATTTCTTTGCCAGAATGAACGCAGATCTTCGTCGTTTGCAAGCGATCTGTTGATCTCTTCCTTGGTCGATTTTACCAAATTCGCAACATCAGAATCTTCACGTAACTTGAGGAGCTCATCATGAGTTGAACCCTGGAGCTCACCCATGAAGATCAGAGGATCGCCCATCTCATCATACTGAATGAGAAGCTCGTCCAAAGAGAGCACGGGTGTGTCAATCGTGACGATATCCATATAATACTTTACATAGCATACGAGATCGATCTCACCGAACCCTTTCTTTGTGTAGCAGGTGATATCGGTAAATGCGGTGATTGCCGAAGTGGTTGCCTGAATCTTATCCATATCGATATAAGAAATATCTGTAACAAGGTTTCTGAACGATTCCTTATTGCATTCAAGCTTTGCATCATAATAACTCTTGATGAGGTCATGTATTTCGGGATATGCCTCTTCAAGCAATACATTCGGTACAGGAGTGGGGGTGGGAGTAGGTGTAACAGGCACAGGCACGGGAGTGACCGTAGGTTCTTTTACTTCAATCGTTGTTGCACCGGAAACAGGGTATCCCATGCCGGAGCTGATATAAAAGGTCAGCATGCCGATCATCATGATCCCCATCGAAAGGATTATGGACATTCTTTTGTATACTTTCATAACTCTTCCTTATAACACAAGCCTCCGTCAAAAACAGCCGGGAAGCGCGCCTGAACACGGCTCCGGAGGTTTGAGACCGTATGCGCTTCACGAAAACAGAATACATCTTACCATAAATTTTCGAAAAACGCAAGTAAAGCAACAGAACGCCTATGCCAAGCCTTGAGGTCGGCCGTTATTTGTGGTAAAATAAAAGGTACGGGCTGACATTTATATCAGTCCTTTACGGAAAAATAATCAGACCGATCTTAAAGAAAAAAATACGGGGTCGTTTAATGGAAAACCTGCTTGAAAATATTCTTTTTGCTACATCGATATGTGACATAGTCTTTGCGGTGATCATGCTCCTCGGCGAGAGACGGAGAATGCGCAGCAACAGGCTCTTTGCGGCATATGCCCTTGCGGGCGCTCTCTGGAGTACCTGCTTTGGCGCGCTTATAACGGCAGATTCGGAAGAAACGGCATATTTTTTCAGATGTGTCGGAATGTTCGGTGTCTTCGCAAGTCTTATACTCCTGTCAATACTTATTTTGGGCTGGGTTGATGTAAAGCAGTCGGTCAAAGTTGCGATAAAGATCATAACCCTTTGCTTTATAATCATATATCCTTTTAATATAAGGCGTGAAAGTGTTGAGTTTTTCAGAACTTCATGGGGAATGTCATACACTTTTAAATTCGACTTTTTCGGTTGGGTCTACGCGGCTCACACCGTCGTTCTTTCCCTCATATATTTCGCGATGGTCCTCAAGCTTGTTTCTAAAAAAAGCAGTCCCAAAAACAGATACATAGGAAAAAGAATATTTTTCGCGCTCGGAGGTCTTGTTCTCGGAAATATATTTGATACGATCCTGCCTTCGCTCGGGTATGTTGCCATACCGCTCAGCACATTCTTTCAGTTTGTCTGCACGGTATGCATGTTCTCACTCACATTGTACATTGATGAAACGCAACTTACACAGGCAAATGCCGGGAAATATATTTTCCATCTCGTAAGTACTTCGATCCTTATATTTGACAATAACAAAGTCCTTGTGCAGGCGAGTGACGAAGCGGTTAATTTTTTGGGGCTTGACGGAAAAAGGGGAAAACAGCTTCTTATTACGGAGCTCTTCAAGATCAAAGAAAATGAGCTGCCGCTATGGGAAGCGGACCGTGCAAGCTTTGAGGCTCCGACACGAAATAACGGAAGACATTGTCTTGTTACGATCTACATCATGAGAGATGATTTCGGAGAAAAAACCGGAAATCTTGTTATCGTAAACGATGCAACTGAGCGCCATAGGATCATGGAAGAGCTTGAGAAGGAAAGGCAAAGGGCCGATGAAGCGAATGCGGCAAAGTCTGACTTCCTTGCGCAGATGAGCCATGAGATCAGAACGCCGATCAATACCGTTCTCGGAATGAACGAAATGATCAGGAGAGAGAGTCTTGACAGGCAGATACTTCATTATTCGGGAAATATCGCTGCCGCCGGTGAGTCTCTTCTGTCGATAATAAACGATATCCTTGATGTATCGAAGGTTGAAGCAGGACAGATGAAGATCGTGTGTGCCGAGTACGAGACAAGGACGATGTTCGAGAGCCTGATAGACATGTTTGCTCTGAGGAGCGCCGATAAGGGCCTTGAATTTGAAGCCGACATCGATTCCAAGATACCTTCGCGCCTTTACGGCGATGAAGTCAGAGTCAACCAGATAATAGTAAATCTTTTGAGCAATGCCGTTAAGTATACGCCTGAAGGCAAGGTGGGGATAAAAGTCGTCGGCCGCCTTCATGAAAATATGTGTGAGCTGACGGTCAGGGTTTACGACACCGGCATAGGTATCAGCGAAGAAAACAAAGAGAAGTTGTTTGATCCTTTCACAAGATTTGATGACGAGAAAAATCATAACATAGAAGGAACGGGACTCGGCCTTTCGATAGTTAATTCGCTTTGCCGGCTTATGAATGCAGAGATCTCGGTTGAGAGCGAACTCGGCCGCGGAAGTACGTTTACCATGGTGATCAATCAGGAAGTGATCGATCCGCAAGCCATCGGGATCATAAGCGTCAGTGAGGGCCGTGATCGCAGACAGGTGGATAACAAACCGTTGTTTACGGCAAGCACCGCAAATATACTCGTTGTGGATGACAACAGGATGAACCTTGAAGTTATCAGAGGCCTTCTCAAACGCACCAAAGTTGCCGTTGACACGGCCGCTTCGGGCGAAGAGTGTATCGCCATGGTACGCGAAAAACAATACGATATCGTGTTTATCGACCATATGATGCCGGGCATGGATGGGCTTGAGACTCTCGATGAGATCAGGAAAATGCCTGCCGGGGAGAACAGATCGGAAAATGCCGTTTATATAATGATGACGGCGAATGCCCTTAAAGGGGCGAGAGAGTTTTACGTTTCCCACGGCTACGATGATTATATCTCAAAGCCTGTCGGGGCTGCGGTACTTGAAAGAATAGTTGAGTCGTATCTGCCGAAGGATCTGATCGAAAATGAGAATGTACAGGAAGAGACAGTGGTAAAAGAAGACGACAGATTTGAAAAATGTGCGGGTATACTTAGGGAATACGGCATTGAGATGAAAAAAGGACTCGAGTATACAGGCGATTATGACGGATATGCGAATACGGCTCGATCCTTCATCGAAAGCTACGTTGATGAAAAGAAAGATCTGGAGCGCTATAGAACGGCAAGGGATATCGGAAACTACAGAATCCTTATTCACGGGATCAAGTCGAATGCAAGGACGTTCGGATATGACGAGCTTTTCGAATATGCGTATGCGCAGGAGATGTCGTGTGCAAACGGTGATTTTGACGGTATCGTGAACGACGGTCCGAGGCCCGAGGCATACCTTGATAATCTTGCCGGTGCGTTCGGAGCCGCTTTCGGATACAACGAATCGGGCGAAGGAGAGATCAAATCGGGTACTCTGCCGATCACGACCGACGAGATCTGGCACGTCAGGACCGAGCTTATCGATCTGCTTGAAAACTTCGAAGAAACGAGAGCAAGAGAGCTCGTAGAAAAGCTTATGACTCACGATATAGGAAAAGAAAACATGCAGACTGCCACGGATATCATAAAATATCTCAAACGATATGATTATGATAATGCGCTTGAATGCGCGGGCAAGCTCAGATAGGTAAAAGATATGGTTAACAACGATCAAAAACCGGAGAGGGTGATACTTGTATGTGTCACCACCGAAGGAAGCGAGGACCCCGAAATACTTCTCGATGAACTTGCGGAGCTTGTGGAGACGGCAGGCGGAACGGAAGTCGGGAGGGTCATACAGAACAGAGAAAACGCTTCACCCGCCACTTATGTAGGAAAAGGCAAGATTGAAGAGATAGCGGCATATGCAAAAGCACAGGACGCAACCGGGATTGTTTGCGATGACGAGCTTTCGCCTTCGCAGATGCGAAATCTTTCCGAAGCTCTTGAACCCCTCAGGGTCCTTGACAGGACAATGGTGATACTCGATATATTTGCCGATCATGCTTCGAGCAGCGAAGGAAAGCTTGAAGTTGAGCTTGCGATGCTCCGCTACAGGGCGGCAAGGATAAGAAGCCTTGCGGGAAGCTACGACAGACAGTACGGCATGGGCATGAGAGGCCCCGGCGAGAAAAAGCTTGAAACAGACAGAAGGCTTATAAAAGACAGAATATCGGTGCTTACGGGCGAACTTAAAAATGTATCGAGAACGCGCGAAGTCACGCGAACGCTTCGTAGCAAAAAAAGTCTGCCGCTCGTATCGATAGTGGGTTATACAAATGCCGGGAAATCAACGCTTCTCAATAAGCTTACGGGGTCGGATGTACCGGAAGAGGATAAGCTTTTTGCAACTCTTGATACAACGATCAGGAGTTTTATGACTGTAACGGGACAGGAGATACTGTTCTCGGATACGGTCGGATTCATCAGAAAGCTGCCACATCACCTCGTGGAGGCGTTCAGATCCACTCTCGACGAGGCACGATATGCGGATATAATCCTTCAGGTTGCAGACGCGTCCGATCCGGAGATCAGGGCAAAGATGAAAGTCGTCAGGGAAACTCTCGAACATCTCGGTATAAGCGACAAGCCGGTCATAACCGTTTTTAACAAATGTGACAAGCTCCATCTTGTCGATCTTAACGATCCCGAGGCCGATGCAAGTCTGATGATCAGCGCCAAAACCGGTGAGGGGCTTGAAAAGCTCACGCAGACCGTAGAGAGGATCCTTTCCGAGAGAAGGTACTGCTTTAACGGGATCATTCCTTATACGGACGGGTCGCTCACATCACAGATAAGGGCAAAAGGACAGCTTCTGTCAGAAGAGTATGTGCCCGAAGGAGTGAAGATAAGCGCTTTCGTACCTCCGGAACTCGTGGGAAGACTAAAACCGTTCGAAACCGGGGAGGAAAACTGAAGACCGTAAAGCCGGGAAAGTGCGGATCTGCCGTATAGGCGTTTATAAGGTCAATATATGAGTACAAAAGAAGCAAATATTAAATTGTTTTTTCTATGTAAAAGAAGTTATAAAAAAGAGTGGGATTTACTAAACTAAAGATTAAAGAAATTTAAGTCCTGAAAGGATATAAATATTTAAAGGAGAAGAAATATGAGATACGGTTACTTTGATGCGGAAAACAGGGAATACGTCATTACACGTCCCGATACACCCACCGCATGGGCAAATTACCTCGGTTCGCCCGAATACGGTGCGATCATTTCGGGAAATGCCGGCGGTTACAGTTTTGAAAAATCAGGTGCAAACGGAAGGATCATAAGATACAGGTTTAACGGTGTTCCGCTTGATCAGCCCGGCAGATATGTTTATATCAGGGATAACGATGACGGCGATTTCTGGTCGGCATCATGGGCGCCGGTATGCAAACCGCTTGAGGATTATAAGAGTGAGTGCCGTCACGGAACAGGCTATACGCTCATTTCCGGATCATATCGCGGGATAGACGCCGAGACTCTTTACTACGTGCCCAAGGATGCAACGTATGAAGTATGGAGATGCAAAGTGACCAATAACGGCAAAAGCGAGAGAAATCTTTCTGTCATCGGTTACTGCGAGTTTGTAAATGAAAACAATTACGAGCAGGATCAGGTAAACCTTCAGTACACTTTATTTATTACGCATACATACTTTAACGGAAGATATATCCTTCAAAAGCAGAACGAGAACCAGCACAATCCGAGACTCGAGAGATTTCTCGGACTTGCGGGTGCGCGTGTAGACCGATATTGCGGAGACCGCGACAAATTCGTCGGACCCTACAATTCTTACAAGGATCCCGTAGGTGCCGCAAAGCCGCTCGGATGTGATCTCAACTATAACGGCAATTCTTGCGGTGCGCTTGAATCGGAGATCAAACTCGCTCCCGGTGAAACGAAGGAATTCATTTATGTCCTCGGACAAAAGCCTGCCGCAGAAGCTGAAAAGATACTCGACAGGTACGAAAAAACCGAAGTTGTCGACGAGGAGCTTAAAGAACTTAAAACATACTGGCACACGAAGCTCGACAATCTTAAGGTAAACACGCCCGACGAGAATTTTAACAACATGGTAAATATGTGGAACGCATATAACTGCTTTATCACATTTACATGGTCACGTGCGGCATCGTTCCAGTATTGCGGCCTCAGAAACGGATTCGGATATCGTGACACGGTGCAGGATATTCAGGGAATAATCCACCTCGCACCCGAGATGGCGCGCGAACAGATCAGATTCATGCTTTCCGCGCAGGTAACGAACGGAGCCGGACTTCCACTTGTTAAGTACACACACACACCCGGCAAGGAAAACACTCCGGACGATCCCGACTACGTAAGGGAAACAGGCCATCCCAGCTACCGTGCGGATGATGCGCTCTGGCTCTTCCCGACGGTGGACAAGTACATCAGCGAATGCGGAGACCTTAAATTCCTCGATGAAGAGATATGGTTCGCAAACAACGGCGAAAAGGGCAGTGTTTATGAGCATTTGAAGCGTGCAATCGCTTTCTCGATGAACAATCTCGGAAAGCACGGAATGCCGGCAGGACTTCATGCGGATTGGAACGACTGCTTAAGGCTCGGAAAGCTCGGAGAATCAACGTTTGTCGCATTCCAGCTTGTTTATGCGATCAAAGTTCTCAAGAAATATGCAGTCATTAAGGGCGACAACGCCTATGAAAAAGAGCTCGACGGCATCCTCGAAAAGCTTACGAAGGTGATCGAAGAGTGTTGGGATGAGGACAGATGGATCAGAGGTTACAAGGAAGACGGTACAATCATCGGTAAGCATACTGATCCCGAGGCTTCGATGTGGCTCAATCCCCAGTCATGGTCGGTCATTGCAGGATTCGGAAGCGATGAGCAGAAGCAGAAAGCCATGGACAGCGTGGCAAGAGAGCTCAACACTCCTTACGGAGCAATGGTAATGTATCCGCCTTATGAAAACCATTCGTTTGAAGGCGCGCTCATGACATGTTTTAATCATTGCGTAAAAGAAAACGCCGGTATTTTCTCTCAGCCTCAGGGATGGCTCATCCTCGCTGAAGCAAAGCTCGGTCACGGAAATCGTGCATATACATATTGGAAAGAGGCATCGCCTGCAACATATAATGACGTGGCTGAACAGAGAGCCCTTGAACCTTACGTATTCGGTCAGTTTGTTGAAGGAAAGGAAAGTCCTTTCGCCGGACGCGCCCATGTTCACTGGCTTACGGGAACTGCCTCAACCGTTATGGTCGGCACGGTCGAGGGTATCCTCGGTATCAACCCCGAAGCTGAAGGCATCGTTATCAATCCTTCGATACCTTCGGATTGGAAGAGCTTTACAATAACAAAGAGCTTCCGTGGAAAGACACTCAACATCAAGGTTGAGAACCCGAACGGTTCCGAGCACGGGATCAAAAAAGTGGTTGTTGACGGAAAAGAGATCGAAGGTATACTTATCCCCGAGAAGATACTCGGAAAAGAAAGCAATATCGTAATAGAAATGTGACCGTAGGTTTCCGATATGGGCGTTAAAGCCCAAAACAACGGAAACGTAAGGTAAAAGAAATACAAATGTTAAGGAGAAGCAGTAATGAAAACCATGAAGAGAACCATGCGGTTCATTTGTCTTATGATCCTCACCTGCGCGATGGTCGTTTCGGCGTGCGCGTGCGGATCGGGAGAAAGCATCGCCCCCGAGAACGGGAACGAGGCTGAGCCCACGCAGAGCTCGAAGGACAGCATGACTGTTATTGATGTTGGGAAAGGCGACGGGGATACGGTCATAGTAAGCGAGAACGACGATATTTCGCAATATGTCGATCAGGAAGAGGGAACTAAACGCCCTACTCCCGCACCTGAGAAACCCGAGCCTTTGCCGCAGGTTAAAGGAGATGTGGTTGTCGGCTTCTACGATGACGGTACATTTACGTTCAGCGATACAAACGCGTTTTATAACGACGATCTGACGGTGAGCATTGAAGCACCCGCGGGAGCAAAGATCTATTACACTCTCGATTGCACCGAACCCTCGGAAAATGCGCTTGCTTACTCCGAACCGCTCAAATTTGAGCCTGTCGAGGGTACGTTGCCCGACGCCTATGTGCTTCGCGCAAAGGCACTCCTTCCTTCGGGAGAATGGACAAAAACTGCGGTTAAGACATATTTTGTGGCAGAAAATGCCAAGGAAAGATATACAACCCTTATCTTCTCTATAACCGGAGATCCTGCCGATCTGACACAAAAGCCTGACGGAATCTTCTACGGAAGAAATTACAAGAACCGCGGCAGAGAAAGTGAAAGAGAAGTTTACATTGAAGCGCTCGGACCCGATGGATATCCCGAACTCGGACAGTTCGGAGGAGTAAGGATCTACGGTGGCTATTCGAGACAGTATTCGATCAAGTCGATGAAGCTGTTCGCAAGAAAGTCATACGATCCCGATCACGGAACGTTCAAGATCAATGATTTCGGAACAAAGGCGCTTGACGGAAGCGAGAAGACGATCAATAAGTACGATAAGCTTGTACTCAGAGATGCCGGAAACGATTTCCAGTTCTGCTTCCTGCGTGATGAGCTCAGTCAGACACTTTGCAAGAAGGCGGGTTTTGATATTTATGAAGCAGTGATCCCCGCAACCGCATATCTGAACGGAAAGTATTACGGTCTTTTCTGGCTTCACGAAAACTACTGCGACGAATATTTCAAGCAGAAGTTCGGCAAGGATGCTCCCGGAGAGTTTGTAGTGCT